>DASSWM010000092.1:0-7105 GCA_035704865.1 Agrococcus sp. | reverse complement strand
GCCGTGCTTCTGCATGCCCACGAGGTCGGCGTGGCCCGGCCGGGGCCGCGTGAGCTTGGCCGCCCGCGCGCCCGTGAGCTCGCCCTCGAGCGGCGCGGCGCCCATGACCTCGGTCCACTTCGGCCACTCGGTGTTGCCGATGCGCAGCGCGACCGGCCCGCCCTGCGAGAGTCCGTGGCGCACGCCGCCCGAGATCGAGAGCTCGTCCTGCTCGAACTTCATGCGCGCGCCGCGGCCCGCGCCGAGCTTGCGGCGCTGCAGGTCGGCCTGGATCTGCTCGGCGGTGATCGGCACCCCCGCGGGGAGGCCCTCGAGGATCGCGATCAGTTCGGGGCCATGGGATTCACCCGCGGTGAGCCAGCGCAGCATGCTCATGATTCTTCCAGACTGTCCGATGCCCGAGCGCCCGCGGCCGCCTCGAGCAGCGCCGCGCGCATCGCGTCGGCGACGCGCGCCTCGTCCGGCAGCGGCGCGTCGACGTCGCCGAGCGCGAAGATGCGCGCCTGCAGCACCGCCTGGCCCAGCAGCATCTCGCGGCCGTCGATCATGCGATCGGCCGGCACGCTCGTGCCGTAGCGCGAGCCGCCGGCGCGCGCGTAGTCCGCGTCGAGCATGCGGCGGGGCGGATGCGCGAAGGCCGGCACGACGTCGGCCGCCGCGGGCAGGGTGGAGACCGCCGCGTCGACGGCGGGCAGCGCCTCGTCGAGGCCCTGCAGCACCACCGCAACGCCCAGCCGCTCCCCCAGCGCCTCGAGCCGCGCGCCCTTCGCGGGCGTCCGCAGCGCGACCGTCACGCGCTCGGCCCCGAGCTCCGCCATCGCGAGCAGGGCGGACTGCGCGGTCGCCCCGGCGCCCGCGATCGCACCGGACGAGACCGACGCGAGCCCCGCATCCGCGAACGCCCGCACGATGCCGCCGACGTCGGTGTTCCAGCCGCGCACGCGCGCGCCCAGCAGCAGCGTGTTGACCGCTCCCGTGCGCTCGGCGCGCGCGTCGACCGAGGCGCTCAGCGCCAGCGCCTCCTCCTTGAGCGGCGCCGTCACCGACAGGCCGAGCCACGATCCGTCGAGCACGTCGACGAAGCCCGCCAGCTCACCCGCGGCGACGAGCCGCCGCTCGTAGCGCCAGGCGAGCCCGAGCTCGCGCGCCGCCGCGCCCTGCAGCACCGGCGAGAGCGAGTGCTCGATGGGCGAGCCGACCACGGCGAGCCTGCGTGCGCCGCCCGCCGCGCCGCGATCGGGCACTCAGCCGCCCCAGCCGGGGTTGTCGCGCAGGAACTGCTGGAACTCCTGCACGGCCACCTGGTGCTCGGCGTACGTCTCCGAGAACACCGTCTCGCCCGTCTCGGGGTTGACGGTGACGAAGTACAGCCACGGGCCCTCGGTCGGGTTGAGCGCCGCCTGGATCGCCTGATCGCCGGGCGCCCCGATCGGCCCCACCGGCAGGCCGGGGTGCACGTAGGTGTTGTACGGGTTGGATGCGTCGTCGCGCTCCTCGGACGTCGTGGTCACGACGTGCAGGTTGCCGGTGCCGTAGGCGACGGTGGCGTCCGACTGCAGCGGCATGCCGATGTCGAGCCGGTTCTGGAACACGCGCGCGACCTTGCCGAAGTCCTCGGCGAAGCGCGCCTCGCGCTGCACGAGCGACGCGAACGTCAGCACGCGCTGGCGGTCGTCGACCGCGACGCCCGCCTGGTCGAGCGCCTGCTGCTGCCGCGCGATCATCGCCTCGAGCACGCCGAGCGCCGTGACCCCCTCGTCGAACGTGTAGGTGGCGGGGAACAGCCAGCCCTCGAGGTTCACGGCGTCCTCGGGCAGGTCGAACTGCGTCAGGTCGCCCGCGAGCTGCAGGAACTCCTCCTGCGGGATGCCGAGATCGCGCTCGAGCCGCTCGAACACCTGCGGCAGCGTGTAGCCCTCGGGGATCGTGACGCGCAGCTGCGCCTTGTTGGCGGGGTCGAGGATCGCGTCGAGCGCGCCCTGCGCCGACATCTGCTGCTGCACGCGGTATGCACCGGGGTGCAGCTGGATCGACGGGTCGGCGACCAGGATGTCGGTGAACGCCTCGGCGCTCGCGATCACGTCCTGCTCGACGAGCGTCGCAGCGACGTCGTAGCCGTTCTGGCCGGGCTGGATCTGCACGACCACCTCGCCCGTGCCGGGGCCCGGGTAGTCCTCGGGGCCGCTGAAGCGCTCGGCGAGCTGCCCCACGCCCCAGATGCCCGCGACCACGAGGCCGGCGACCACCACGAGCGCGATGACCGCGCCGATGATGCGCCTGCGCACCTGCGCCTTGCGCTCCTGGCGAGCTCGTGCTCGACGTCCGGCCATGTCAGTCCTCTTCTCGCTGTGCGGCCTCGCCGCTGTCCGTGAGCAGCTCGCCGGGCGCGCGCCCGGACGCGCGCTCGCTGTCGAGCGCGTGCTGCAGGATGACGACCGCGGCCGCCTGATCGATCGTGGCGCGCTGCTGGCGCGACGACTTGCCGGATGCGCGCATGCCGGCGGACGCCGTCACGGTCGACAGGCGCTCGTCGACGAGCCGCACGGGCAGCGCGAGCGCGAGTGCCGCCGCCATGTCGCGCGCGTCCTGCGTGCTCGGCGTGTCGGCGCCCGAGAGGGAGATCGGCAGCCCGACGACCGCCTCGATCGCGTCCAGCTCGTCGGCGATCTCGCGCAGCCGCGCGACGGGGTCGGTGCTCGCGCGCTGGATGGTCTCCACCGGCGTGGCCAGCAGCCCGTCGCGATCGCAGCGCGCGACGCCGACGCGGGCCCTGCCCACGTCGACTCCGATCCGCACGCCGCGCCGCATGGCGCCCGACCCGTTCAGCGGCGGATCCCGTCGCGCACGGCGGTGAGCGCCGCGGGCATCGCGGTCGCGTCCGCGCCGCCGCCCTGCGCCATGTCGGGCTTGCCGCCGCCGCCGCCGCCGAGCACGGCCGCCGCCGCCTTCGCGAGCGGGCCGGCCGCGTGGCCGGCGTCGCGCGCCGCCTGGTTCGTGGCGACGACGATCGCCGGCTTGCCGTCCACGGTGCCGCCGATCGCGACGACCGCCGCGTCGGCGCCCAGGCGCTCGCGCACCTGCCCTGCGAGCGAGCGCAGGTCGTCGGCCGCGCCGACGGCGCCGAGGTCGACCGCGGCGAGGCGCACATCGCCCACGCGCTCGGCGGCGTCGGCGATCGGCTGCACGCGGCCCGCGAGCTGCTTCGACTCGAACTCGGCGATGCGCTTCTCGGCGGTCTTGAGCGACGCGACGATCTCCTGGATGCGGCCGGGCAGCTGCTCGCGCGGCGTCTTCAGCATCGACGTGAGCTCGCTCACGAGCGTGCGCTCCGCGACCAGCTGCTCGAACGCATCCGCACCCACGGCCGCCTCGACCCGGCGCGCCGACGAGCCGACGCTCGCCTCGCTCGTGATCGAGATGAGGCCGACCTGGCTCGACGCGCCCACGTGCGTGCCGCCGCAGAGCTCACGCGACCAGGGGCCGCCGATGTCGACCATGCGCACGGTGTCGCCGTACTTCTCGCCGAAGAGCGACATCGCGCCCATCGCCTTCGCCTCGTCGAGCGGCATCACGCGCGTCTCGACCGGCAGGTCGTCGCGGATGGCGTTGTTGGCGATGCCCTCGAGCTCGGCGCGCATGTCGCTCGAGAGGGGGCTTGACCAGGAGAAGTCGAGCCGCATGTAGCCCGCCTTGTTGTAGGAGCCCGCCTGCACGGCGTCGGGGCCGAGCAGCTGCCGCAGCGCGGCGTGCACGAGGTGCGTCGCCGAGTGCGCCCGGTTGGCGCCGCGGCGGTAGAGCGGATCGACGACGGCGTGCGCGGTGTCGCCGACCGCGATCTCGCCGGAAGTGACGCGCACGGTGTGGCTGATGAGGCCCTGCACGGGGCGCTGCACGTCGAGCACCTCGGCCTCGAAGCCGGAGCCGACGAGGCGGCCCTGGTCGCTGTCCTGGCCGCCCGACTCGGCGTAGAGCGACGTCGCGGTGAGCACGACCTCGACCTCGCGGCCGACGCCCGCCGAGCTGATCTGCGCGCCGTCGGCGATGATGCCGATGACCTCGCCGTCGGCCTCGAGCTCGTCGTAGCCGAGGAACGCCGTCTCGCCCTTGCCGCGCAGCTCGCTGTAGACCGAGAGGTCGGCGAGCAGCTTCCGGCGCGACTTCGCGTCGGCCTTCGCGCGCGTGCGCTGCTCGCTCATGAGCGTCTCGAACGTCGAGCGGTCGACCTCGAGGCCGGCCTCCTCGGCGATCTCCATCGTCAGGTCGATCGGGAAGCCGTAGGTGTCGTGCAGCAGGAACGCGGTCTTGCCGGGCACGACGTGGCCGGCGTCCTTGCGCACGTCGGCCATCGCGAGGTCGAGCACGGTCGAGCCCGACTCGAGGGTCTTCAGGAACGTCTCCTCCTCGGCGACAGCGAGCCGCTCGATGCGGCCGTAGGCCGGCTCGAGCTCGGGGTACGCCTGCACCATCGCGTCGTAGCTGGCGCGGAAGAGCGTCGGGAAGGTCGCCTCGTGCACGCCGAGCAGGCGCATCGCGCGCACGGAGCGGCGCATGAGGCGGCGCAGGATGTAGCCCCGGCCATCGTTGCCCGGCGTCACCCCGTCGCCCATGAGCATGAGCGACGAGCGCACGTGGTCGGCGACCACGCGCATCCGCACGTCGTCCTCGTGCTCGGCGCCGTAGCGGCGGCCGGAGAGCTCGCTCGCGAGGTCGAGCACGGGGCGCACCTGGTCGATCTCGTACATGTTCTGCACGCCCTGCTTGAGGAAGGCGATGCGCTCGAGCCCCATGCCGGTGTCGATGTTCTTCTTCGGCAGCTCGCGCACGATCGTGAACTCGGTCTTCGAGCGCACGTCGGCGATCTCGTCCTGCATGAAGACGAGGTTCCAGATCTCGACGTAGCGGTCCGAGCCAGTGGCGGGGCCGCCCTCGGGGCCGTACTCGGGGCCCATGTCGTAGAAGATCTCGGAGTCGGGGCCGGCAGGGCCGGGCTGCCCGGTCATCCAGTAGTTGTCCTCGAGGCCGAGGCGCTGGATGCGCGAGGCGTCGATGTCGGTGACCTCGAGCCACAGTCGCTCGGCCTCGTCGTCGGTGAGGTAGACCGTTGCCCAGAGGCGCTTCGGGTCGAAGGCGTAGCCGCCCTCCGACTCGGGGCTCGTCAGCAGCGTCCACGCGTAGTCGATCGCCTCGCGCTTGAAGTAGTCGCCGAACGACCAGTTGCCGGCCATCTGGAAGAAGGTGCCGTGCCGCGGCGTGCGGCCGACCTCCTCGATGTCGGTGGTGCGGATGCACTTCTGGACGTCGGCCACGCGCAGCCAGGGCGCGGGCACGCGGCCCGACAGGTACGGGATGAACGGCACCATGCCGGCGATCGTGAACATGATCGCGGGGTCGTCGCTCACGAGCGACGCCGAGGGGAGGATCGTGTGATCCCGCTCCTCGAAGTGCGTCAGGAAGCGGCGGTGGATCTCTGCGGTCTGCATTCGGTCAGGTCTCTCCAGCCCCGCACGGGGCCTGACGAACCCGGGCGCGCTGGGCGCCCGGGTTCGGATCGGGTGTCGTCACTCGCCTCGCAGCTCGCGGTCGCGAGCCTGGTAGCCGTCCTTGACGGCATCCGTGAACTCGCGCGAGCGCTCGTCGACGCTGTCGAGGAAGGCCTTGCCCTTCTCGGTCTCCTCGATGCGGCGGGCGGCGAGCACGCCGACGACGACGCCGACGGCCAGGAACAGGAGCTTCTTCACTAGCGGGGTCCCCCTCGTGTCTCGCTTGCCCCGCGCCGGATCGGCATGGGGCGGTACCAGAGTCTAACGACGAAGAGGGGCCGCCACCTGGCGACCCCTCTTCGAGCTTCGCTGGATCAGCGAGCGGCGTAGTACTCGACGACGAGCTGCACGTCGGCGACGATCGGCACCTCTGCGCGCTTGGGGCGGCGCACGAGGCGCGCCTGCAGGCGGTCGAGCTGCACGTCGAGGTACGGCGGCACGGGCGGGAGCACCTGTGCGTGGCCGCCGGCGGCCGCGACCTGGAAGGGCTCCATGCCCTCGCTGCGCTCGTGCACGTGGATGGTCTGGCCCTCCTTCACGCGGAAGGACGGGCGGTCGACGCGCTGGCCGTCGACCATGATGTGGCGGTGCACGACCATCTGGCGGGCCTGCGAGGTGGTGCGGGCGAAGCCGGCGCGCAGCACGAGCGCGTCGAGGCGCATCTCGAGCAGCTCGACCAGGTTCTCACCGGTCAGGCCGCGCTGACGGCGGGCCTCGTTGAAGACGATGCGCAGCTGCGCCTCGCGGAGCCCGTACTGGGCGCGCAGGCGCTGCTTCTCGCGCAGGCGGACGGCGTAGTCGCTGTCGGCCTTGCGCTTGGTGCGGCCGTGCTGGCCGGGGCCATAGGGACGCTTCTCGAGGTAGCGGGCCGCCTTCGGGGTGAGGGCGACGCCGAGGGCGCGCGAGAGGCGCACCTTCGAACGGGAACGGGACTTCGTGGACATGACTTCCTTCGCTGAGTCGCTGCCGCGCGAGCGGCTGTCCCGGCCGAATGCCGGGACCTAAGGAGGGTTGCGGGCCCGGTGGCAGCAAGCAGCCGGCCGGTGGGCCGTCGTCCAGACTAGCAGATCAGCGGTCTCCGGCCAGGATCGCGCGGATGCGCTCGAGGCGCGCGGCGATGTCGCGCTCGAAGCCGTGCTGGCCGGGCTCGTAGTAGCGGCGCCCCACGAGCGGGTCGGGCAGGTGCTGCTGCGACGCGACGCCGGAGGGCGCGTCGTGCGCGTACCGGTAGCCCTTGCCGTGCCCGAGACGCTTCGCGCCGGGATAGTGGGCGTCGCGCAGGTGCGTCGGCACGCGGCCGAAGTCGCCCGCGCGCACGTCGGCGATCGCCTGGTCGATGCCGAGGTAGGAGCGGTTCGACTTGGGGGCCGTCGCGAGGTAGACAGTGGCCTCGGCGAGGGGAATGCGGCCCTCCGGCATGCCGATCATCTGCACCGCCGTCGCCGCCGCCGTCGCGATCACGAGGCCCTGCGGATCGGCCATGCCGATGTCCTCGCTCGCGAGCACGATGATGCGGCGGGCGATGAAGCGGGGGTCCTCCCCCGCCTCGATCATGCGGGCGAGGT
>DASSWM010000091.1:0-12959 GCA_035704865.1 Agrococcus sp. | reverse complement strand
CCGACTCGCGGCCGAAGCAGACGGCGCGCACGCTCCAGCCCACGCCGGCCGGTGCACCCCGCCCCGCGTCCGCGCCCAAGCCCGCTGCCGCATCCGCTGCAGCCACGCCCGCTGCGGCCCCCGCCGCTGCGAAGCCCGCTGCCTCGGCAGCGTCCAAGCCCGCCGCGAAGCCCGGCGCCCCGAAGCCTGCGGCCAAGCCCGCATCGCCGTCGGCGGCAGTCAAGCCCGCAGCGCCCAAGGCCAAGCCGGCGGCCAAGCCGACCGGCGAGCCAGCATCCGAGTAGGAGAGAAGAATGCCCAAGCAGAAGACGCACTCCGGTGCGAAGAAGCGCTTCAAGGTCACCGGCAGCGGCAAGATCCGCAAGCAGCAGGCCGGCATGCGCCACAACCTCGAGGTGAAGTCGTCGGTCCAGACGCGCCGCCTCAACAAGGACAAGGTGCTGGCCCCGGCCGACGCCAAGATCATCAAGAAGCTGCTCGCCCGCTGACGCGCGCGACGAAGAAGAGATAGAGAGAACAGACTCATGGCACGTGTCAAGCGGGCAGTCAACGCCCACAAGAAGCGTCGCGTCATCCTCGAGCAGGCCTCCGGCTACCGCGGCCAGCGCTCGCGCCTCTACCGCAAGGCCAAGGAGCAGCTGCTCCACTCGCACGTCTACGCCTTCCGCGACCGCAAGGCCAAGAAGGGCGACTTCCGCCGCCTGTGGATCCAGCGCATCAACGCCGCGTCGCGCCAGAACGGCCTGACCTACAACCGCCTCATCCAGGGCCTCGGCCTGGCGGGCATCGAGGTCGACCGCCGCATGCTCGCAGAGCTCGCGGTCAACGAGCCCACGGCCTTCGCCGCGCTCGTCGAGTCGGCCAAGGCCGCACTGCCCGCCGACACCTCGGCGCCGCAGAACGCAGCCTGACGTGCTCGACAGCCCCCGCGCGCCCCGCGTGCGAGAGGCTGCCAGACTCCAGCAGCGAGCAGCCCGGTCATCGACCGGGCTGTTCCTGTTGGAGGGCCCCGCGGCGCTCGACGAGGCGGTGCGCTGGCAGCCGCAGCTCCTCGTCGACGTGTTCGTCACCGACGCCGCGCGCGAGCGCCACGCCGAGCTCATCGCGAGCGCCGAGCAGCACGCGCCCGTCACCGCGGTCTCCGACCGCGCCCTCGCCGCGATCGCCGACACCGTGCACCCGCAGGGCGTCGTCGCGGTCGCGAAGCAGGCGCCCGTGCGGCTCGAGGACGCCATCGCGTCCGCAGGCGCGGCCGAGCACCCGCTCGTCGCGATCCTCCACGAGGTGCGCGACCCTGGCAACCTCGGCACGATCCTTCGCGCGGCCGACGCGGCCGGCGCATCCGGGGTCATCGTGACCGCCAACTCCGTCGACCCCTACGCGCCCAAGGTCGTGCGCTCCACCACCGGGTCGCTCTTCCACGTGCGTCTCGCCGTCGGCGCCTCGACGGCGGATGCGGTGGATGCGTCCCGTGCGGCCGGCCTGCAGGTGGTCGCGGCCGACGTGGCGGGGGAGGACCTGCTCGCGCTGCAGGCCGCCGGCGCCCTCGCCGGACCGACGGCGTGGCTGTTCGGCAACGAGGCGCGCGGCCTCGACCAGGCGACGCTCGCGCTCGCCGACCGCGCAGCGCGACTGCCCGTCTACGGGCACGCGGAGTCCCTGAACCTCGCCACCGCCGCATCCGTCTGCCTCTACCAGAGCGCCTTCGCGCAGCGGGCCGTGTAACCGTTTCGTTGCGATCCGCGCGCGTGCGCATCGCTGGCCCATAGGGCGTGCTTTGATGAGCGCATGCAGCCCCTCGTCGAGCTCGATCACGTCAACAAGCACTACGGCGAACTCCATGTGCTGAACGACATCGACGTCACGATCCCCAAGGGCCAGGTGGTCGTCGTCATCGGGCCCTCCGGCTCGGGCAAGTCGACCTTCTGCCGCGCGATCAACCGGCTCGAGACGATCGACTCGGGCGAGATCCGCATCGACGGCACGCCGCTGCCCTCCGAGGGCAAGCAGCTCGCGCAGCTGCGGGCCGACGTCGGCATGGTCTTCCAGTCGTTCAACCTCTTCGCGCACAAGTCGATCCTCGAGAACGTCACGCTCGGCCCCATGAAGGTGCGCGGCAAGAAGCGCAAGGACGCCGAGGAGCACGCGATGAGCCTGCTCGAGCGCGTCGGCATCGCCAACCAGGCGCACAAGATGCCCGCGCAGCTCTCCGGCGGCCAGCAGCAGCGCGTCGCGATCGCCCGCTCGCTCGCGATGGAGCCGAAGCTCATGCTCTTCGACGAGCCCACGAGTGCGCTCGACCCCGAGATGATCACCGAGGTGCTCGACGTCATGGTCGAGCTCGCGCACGGCGGCATGACGATGGTCGTCGTCACGCACGAGATGGGCTTCGCCCGCAAGGCTGCCGAGCGCGTGCTGTTCATGGCCGACGGCAAGGTGATGGAGGACTCCACGCCCGAGGAGTTCTTCTCGAACCCGCAGACCGAGCGCGCCAAGGACTTCCTCTCGAAGATCCTCACGCACTGACCTGTCCCACACCACACATCACCATCGAAGGAGAAGCACCATGCGCAGCAAGAGCAAGGTGACGCTCGGCGTCGCCGCTTTCGCCGTCCTCGCGCTCACGGCGTGCGGCGGCCCTGCCGGCACGACGTCGTCCGACCCGGCGGAGGAGCCGGAGGAGAGCGGCGCCTCGAGCACGGAGCACCCCTACGGCCTCGAGGTCGTCGAGTCGCCCGAGTTCGAGGAGGGCACGTCGATGGCCGAGTTCGCCGAGGCGGGCTCGATCACGATCGGCACGAAGTTCGACCAGCCGCTGTTCGGCCTCGTCGGCCCGGACGGCAACCCGGTGGGCTTCGACGTCGCCGTCGGCTCGCTCATCGCGGCAGAGCTGGGCATCCCCTACGAGAACATCGAGTGGGTCGAGACGGTCTCCGCCAACCGCGAGACGTTCATCGAGAACGGCACGGTCGACATCGTCGTCGCGACGTACACGATCAACGACGCGCGCAAGGAGAAGGTCGACTTCGCCGGCCCGTACTACCTCGCCGGCCAGGCGCTCATGGTCCAGTCGGGCAACCCCGAGGGCATCATGGGCCCCGAGGACGTCGCCGGTCAGCCGGTCTGCTCGGTCGAGGGCTCGACGCCCGCCGCGCACATCGTCGACGAGTACGACGCGAACCTCGAGGCGACCGACCAGTACTCCAACTGCCTCGACCCGCTGCGCAACGGCCAGGTCGTCGCGCTGACGACCGACAACGTGATCCTGGCCGGCTTCGTCGACCAGAACCCGGGCGAGTTCGAGCTCGTCGCCGACGGCGAGACGTTCACGGACGAGCCCTACGGCATCGGCCTGGAGAAGGGCGACGACGAGCTGCGCGCCTTCATCAACGACACGCTCGAGGCCTCGTACGAGGACGGCCGCATGGCGTCCCTCTGGGAGCAGACGGCCGGCTCGGTGCTGCCGACGCCGGAGTTCCCCGCACCCGACCGCTACTGATCGATCACCCGAACCGGATGCGGGAGGGCGACCTCCCGCATCCGGCCTCCGGATGAGGGACTGATGCAAGCAATCTTCGAGAACCTGCCGCTGTGGTGGCAGGGCATGGGCATGACGCTGCTGCTCACGGGCGTGGTCACGCTCATCGGTCTGCCGATCGGCATCCTGCTGGCCGGCATGCGCGTCTCGCCCGTCGCGGCGCTGCGCGTCGTCGCCGCCGTCTGGACCGAGGTCGCGAGGAACACGCCGCTCACGCTCGTGTTCTTCTTCACGGCCTTCGTGCTCCCGAAGCTCGGCTTCATCTTCGACTTCACGCTCGGCGCGATCCTCGCGCTGACCTACTACACGAGCGCCTTCTTCGCCGAGGCGGTGCGCTCCGGCATCAACTCGGTGCCGCTCGGCCAGGCTGAGGCCTCGCGCTCGATCGGTCTCGGCTTCGGCCAGACGATGGGGCTCGTGGTGCTGCCCCAGGCGTTCCGCAGCGTGCTGCCGCCGCTCATCAACGTCATCATCGCGCTCACCAAGAACACCTCGGTCGCGATGGGCTTCTTCGTCTTCGTGCTCACCTCGGTCGCGCAGCGGCTCTCGAACGTCTACGGCGACCAGGCGCTGCAGGTCTTCATCGGCATCGCCTTCAGCTACCTGCTGATCACGGTGCCGCTGGGCCAGCTCGTCGACCATCTCGAGCGCAAGTGGAGCGTGCAGCGATGAGCGGTTCCGTCCTCTTCGACGCGCCCGGTCCCAACGCGATCCGGCGCTCGCGCATCCTCTCGATCGTCTTCGCGATCGCGACCGTGGTGCTGCTGGCGCTCGCCGCCTACCAGCTGTGGCTCGGCGGTGCCTTCTATCAGGACCGCTGGGACATCTTCGGCCAGCCCGAGGTGTGGTTCGCCGCGCGCGGCCTCATGGCCGGCCTCGGCACCACGCTCTCCATCGCCGGCATCGCGGCGGTCGGGGCGATCATCCTCGGCGTGCTCTTCTCGATCCTGCGGAACGCCTACTCGCGCTGGGTGCGCATCCCGACCACGATCGTGCTCGAGTTCTTCCGCGGCATGCCCGTGCTGCTGATGATGCTGTTCATCCTCATCGTGTTCGCGTCCGGCTCCTATTGGTCCGTCGTGTGGGCGCTCATCGTCTACAACGGCGCGATCATCGGCGAGGCGCTGCGCGCGGGCATGAAGTCGCTGCCGAAGGGCCAGCGCGAGAGCGGGCTCGCGATCGGGCTCACGCCGCTGCGCACGACGCTCGAGATCGAGCTGCCGCAGGCGTTCCGCATCATGCTGCCGATCATCCTGGCGCAGCTGATCGTGCTGCTGAAGGACACCTCGCTCGGCTACATCGTCGGCTCGCCCGAGATCCTGCGCATCGGCCGTCAGCTCGTCGAGTTCTACGACCGCCAGGGCGGCCCCTACGCCCTCTCGATGTTCTTCGTGCTGCTGGCGATCTACCTCGCGCTGAACCTGAGCCTCTCGGCGATCGTGCGCTGGGCGCACAAACGGGTCTCGCGGCCCCGCAGGGGCGGGCCGAACATCGACGGCACGAAGACCGAGGCGATCCCCCTCTCCACGCAGGCGATGCGGCAGCAGGCCGGGCGCGACCCCATGGCCGACACCACCCGGTACCCCGGGGCCGGCATGGACGGCGGCGGCGGCTGACCCGCAGCCCCCAGTAGGATCGTCGGGTGCCACACCCCGACGAGAACGCCGACCTCGGCGCGCGCGTCGACGCCGCGGTGACCGCGGCGCTCGCCGCCATCGACGCCGCCACCACGACCGCCCAGCTGCAGGCCGCGAAGGCCGCGCACAACGGCCAGGGGAGCGAGCTCGCCTCGCTCAACGGGTCGCTGCGCGACGTCGCGCCCGAGGACCGCAAGGCCGCTGGCCAGCTGATCGGTGCCGGTCGCGGCCGCGTCGCGGAGGCGATCGCGGCCCGGCAGCGCGAGCTCGCCGAGGCCGAGGAGCAGGCGCAGCTCGAGGCCGAGCGCGTCGACGTCACGGCCCTGCCGCGCATCCGCACCGCAGGCGGCCGGCACCCGCTCACGATGCTCATGGACGAGATGAGCGACGTCTTCGTCGGCATGGGCTGGGAGGTCGCCGAGGGACCCGAGCTCGAGCACGAGTGGTACAACTTCGACGCGCTCAACGTCGACGCCGACCACCCGGCGCGCGGCGAGTCCGACACCTTCTACATCGCGCCCGCCGACCGGCACATGGTGCTGCGCACCCAGACGAGCCCCGTGCAGCTGCGCGCGCTGCTGACGCGCGAGCTGCCCGTCTACGTCGTCGCGCCGGGCCGCGTCTACCGCACCGACGACATCGACGCGACGCACCTGCCCGTCTTCACGCAGATGGAGGGGCTCGCGGTCGACAAGGGCATCACGATGGCCAACCTGCGCGGCACGCTCGAGCACCTCGCGCGCATCATGTTCGGCGAGGAGGCGAAGATCCGCCTGCGCCCCAACTACTTCCCCTTCACCGAGCCGAGCGCCGAGATGGACGTGTGGCACCCCGGCGCCCGCGGCGGCGCCCGCTGGATCGAGTGGGGCGGCTGCGGCATGGTCAACCCCAACGTGCTGCGCGCCGCCGGCATCGACCCCGAGGTCTACTCGGGCTTCGCGTTCGGCATGGGCGTCGAGCGCACGCTGCAGTTCCGCTACCAGCTCGACGACATGCGCGACATGATCGAGGGCGACGTGCGCTTCACCGAGCAGTTCGGGATGGTGATCTGATGCGCATCCCGCTGTCCTGGCTCGCGGAGCACGTCGACCTGCCCGCCGAGCGCCCCGCCGACTGGCTGCACGAGCAGCTCGTGCGCGTCGGCTTCGAGGAGGAGGCGGTGCACGGCGGCGGCCTGCGCGGCCCCATCGTCGTCGGCCGCGTGCTCGAGCTCGTCGACGAGCCGCAGACGAACGGCAAGACCATCCGCTGGTGCCAGGTGGATGTGGGCGAGGCCAACGGCGGCGTGCGCGGCATCGTCTGCGGTGCGCTCAACTTCGTCGTCGGCGATCGCGTCGTCGTGACGCTGCCCGGCTCGGCCATCGGCGACTTCGAGATCGGCGCGCGCAAGACCTACGGCCACGTCTCCGACGGCATGATCGCCTCCGAGCGCGAGCTCGGCCTCGGCGACGACCACGACGGCATCATGCGGCTCGACGAGCTCGGCATCCCGGGAGAGGTCGGGGCGGATGCGCTGGCGCTGCTGGGTCTGGACGACCAGGCCGTCGAGATCAACGTGACGCCCGATCGCGGCTACGCACTCTCCATCCGCGGCATCGCGCGCGAGCTCGCGGCGGCGACCGGCCAGGCGTTCACCGACCCCGCCGCGACCGCGCGGAGCACGATCGAGCCCGGCCCCGCATCCGGATTCCGCCTCGCGGTCGAGGACGACGCGCCCATCCGCGGCCGCGTCGGCTGCTCGCGCTTCGTCGTGCGCGCCGTGCGCGGCATCGACCCGCAGCGGCCCACCCCCGCGTGGATGGCCTCGCGGCTGCGGCTCGCGGGCATCCGCTCGATCTCGCTGCCGGTCGACATCACGAACTACGTCATGCTCGAGCTCGGCCAGCCGATCCACGGCTACGACCTCGCCAAGCTGCGCGGCGGCATCACCGTGCGGCGCGCGCAGCCGGGCGAGACCCTCGTCACGCTCGACGACGTCACGCGGAAGCTGTCGACCGAGGACCTGCTCATCACCGACGACCGCGGCGCCATCGGCCTCGCGGGCGTCATGGGCGGCGCCGAGACCGAGATGGACGGCTCGACGACCGACGTGCTCATCGAGGCCGCGACGTTCGACTCGATCACGATCGGCCGCACCGCGCGTCGGCACAAGCTCTTCTCCGAGGCGTCGAAGCGCTACGAGCGCGGTGTCGACCCCGCCGTGGCGGACGCCGCCGCGGCGCGCGTCGCGCAGCTGCTCGTCGAGCTCGCCGGCGGCACGCTCGACGCGCTGGGCGCCGAGGTGGGCGGCGTGCCCGAGATGCGGCCCATCACGATCCCGGTCGGCTTCTGGAGCCGGCTCATGGGCGCCGACTACACCGACGACGAGGCGCGCGCCGCGCTCACGAGCGTCGGCACGACGATCGAGGACGCGAAGGCCGAGGGCACGCCCGTGTGGCGCGTGACGCCGCCGACGTGGCGCCCCGACCTCGTCGACCGCGAGAGCCTCGTCGAGGAGATCGCCCGCATCGTCGGCTTCGACCGCATCCCCTCGGTGCTGCCGGTCGCGCCTCCGGGGCGCGGCTACACGCGCGCCCAGCGGCTGCGTCGCAAGGTCGCCGACGCGCTCGCGTCCGCGGGCCTCACCGAGGTGCTCGTCGCCCCGTTCGCGACCGAGCACCAGGCCAGGCTCACGGGCGCCGACCCCGTGCGGCTCGAGAACCCGCTCGACGGCGAGCGCTCGTGGCTGCGCACGGCGCTGCTGCCGGGCATGCTCGACACCGCGCACCGCAACCTCGGCCGCGGGCTCACCGACCTCGCGCTGTTCGAGCTCGGCGGCGTCTTCCGCGCGATCGACGGCCAGGGCACCGCCACGGTGCCCGGCATCGACGCGCGCCCCGGCGACGACGTGCTCGCCGAGCTCGACCGCCTGCCGGAGCAGCCGACGCACGCCGCCGTGCTGCTCGTGGGGGAGCGCGTGCGCAAGCAGCCCGGCCGCGCCGCCGAGCGCTTCGGCGTCGCCGACGCCATCGAGGCGGCCGAGCGCGTCGCCCGCACGGTCGGGCTCGAGCTCGACGTGCGGCAGGCGCAGCGCGACTGGCTGCACCCGGGCCGCGCGGCCGAGCTGCTCATCGGCGAGGAGGTCGTCGGCGTCGCGGGCGAGCTGCTGCCGTCGATCGCCGTCGAGGCCGACCTGCCGCGCGTCGTCGCGGTCGCGGAGCTCGACCTCAGCGCCCTCATCCGCCGCGCCCGCGTGGTGCTCGACACGAGCGTCATCGCGCCCGTGCCGGCGGCGACGCAGGATCTCTCGGTCGTCGTCCCCGTCGAGGTGCCGGCCGCCGACGTGCGCCGCGCCGTGCGCGACGGGGCCGGCGCGCTGCTCGAGCACATCGCGCTCGTCGACGACTACCGCGGTACGGCGTCGGACCACGGCGGACTGGGGGAGCGGGAGAAGTCGCTCACCTTCGCGCTGCGCTTCCGCGCCCCGGACCGCACGCTCACGGCCGCCGAGGCCTCGGAGGCGAAGCTCGCGGGGCTCGCGGTCGCGGCCGAGCGGCACGGCGCGAGGCTGCGGGAGTAGTCCGCGCGACGGCACGGTCGTCGGCCGCGCGACCGCCGAGTCGCGCCGCGCGACGGCCGGGTCGCCAGCCGCGACCGTCCCCGTCAGGGCCCGGGAGTAGCATCCGAGCCATGGTGGAGATCACGGTCTGCGGCGAGGCGGTCGAGCGCGCGAGCGCCGAGCGCGCGACGGTCACGGTGCAGTCGCGCTGGAGCGCCGACACCGCGGAGGAGGCGCTGCGCGTCGTCTCCCGCGCGCACGCGGGCGCCGTCGACGACGCGCGCACGCACGAGGAGGCCGGCAGGGCCGAGTCGTGGCGCGCCGACCGCGTGTGGCTCTCGCACCATCACGAGTGGGTGGGCGACGACAAGGCGCGCCGGCTCGTGCACACCGCGAACGCCACGGTGACGATCACGTTCACCGACTTCGAGGCGCTCGGCACCTGGATCGGGCAGCTCGGCGTCGAGGACGCGCACGAGGTCGGGCAGATCGCCTGGTCGCTCTCGGAGCAGACCGAGCGGGAGCGCGGCCGCGCCGCACGCTCCCGCGCCGTCGCCGACGCCCTCGAGCGGGCCGGCGACTACGCCGCGGCAGCCGGCCTCGGCACACCGGCCGTCTCGGCGATCCGCGAGCCGGGCACGACGCCGCCGCAGCCGATGCTGCACGCCGCGCGCATGGCGGCGTACACGGTCGGCGGCGCGCCCGAGTCGCTCGCCGTCGAGCTCGAGGCGGGCGAGATCGAGGTGCACGCCGAGGTCGAGGTGACGTGCGTCGCCGAGCCGCAGCGCCACATCGCGTGAGGGCGGCACCCGGAGGCCGATAGCCTGGAGGGCATGAGCCTCTCCGTCGCCGTCGCAGGCGCGAGCGGGTACGCAGGGGGCGAGCTGCTGCGGCTGCTCGCGCACCACCCCGAGCTGGAGGTGCGCACGGTCACGGCGCACTCGAACGCCGGCGCGCCCCTCGTCTCGGTCCACCCGAACCTGCGCTCCCTCGCCTCGCTGACGTTCCAGGAGACGACCCCGGAGGTCCTGGCGGGCCACGACGTCGTCTTCCTCGCGCTGCCGCACGGCCACTCAGGCGGCATCGCCGCCCAGCTGCCGGAGTCGACGCTCGTCGTCGACGCGGGCGCCGACCACCGGCTCGAGCGCGCCGACGAGTGGCAGGCCTACTACGGCACCGAGCACGCCGGCACCTGGCCCTACGGCATGCCGGAGCTCATCCTCGCCGACGGCGGCAGGCAGCGCCGCGAGCTGCGCGCCGCGCGCCGCATCGCCGTGCCCGGCTGCAACGCGACCGCGGTCACGCTCGCGATCGCGCCCGGCGTCGCCGCCGGCCTCATCGACCCCGAGGGGCTCACCTCGGTGCTCGCCGTCGGCTCCTCCGGCGCGGGCCGCGCCGCGAAGACCACGCTGCTGGCCGCCGAGCTCACCGGCACCGCCACGCCCTACGGCGTCGGCGGCACCCACCGCCACCTGCCCGAGATCGCGCAGAACCTGCGCGCGGCCGGCGCCGACGGCATCCGTCACTCCTTCACCCCCGTGCTCGTGCCGATGTCGCGCGGCATCCTCGCGACCGTCACCGCGCCGCTCGTCGGGGAGGCGACGGCCGAGCAGGTGCGCTCGGCGTGGCTCACCGCCTACGGCGACGAGGCCTTCGTGCACATCACCGACGCCGGCACCTACCCGCGCACGGCCGACGTGCTGGGCTCGAACTCCGTCCACATCGGCGTCGGCCTCGACGAGGCGGCCGGCCGCGTGATCGCGATCGCCGCGATCGACAACCTCGGCAAGGGCACGGCGGGCGCCGCCATCCAGTCGGCGAACATCGCGCTCGGCTTCGACGAGCACCTGGGCCTCAGCGTCGACGGGCTCGCCCCGTGAGCGTGACCGCGGCCGCGGGCTTCCGCGCCGCCGGCGTCGCCGCGGGCCTGAAGTCCAGCGGTGCGCTCGACGTCGCGCTCATCGTGAACGACGGGCCGCTCTCGGCCGCCGCGGGCGTGTTCACCGCCAACCGCGCGAAGGCCAATCCCGTGCTCTGGAGCGAGCAGGCCCTCGCGGGCGGCAGCGCCCGCGCCGTCATCCTCAACTCCGGCGGCGCCAACTGCTTCACGGGCGCCTTCGGGTTCCAGACCACCCACCAGACGGCCGAGCGCGTCGCCGAGCGCCTCGGCTCGACCTCGTTCCCGGTGGGCGCGATCGAGGTGCAGGTGTGCTCGACGGGCCTCATCGGCACGGGCGACGAGGCGTTCCGCCAGGCGGTGCTGCGCGGCGTCGACCTGGCGGCGGATGCGCTGGCGCACGACGGCGGGGGCGATGCGGCCGCGCTCGCGGCCGCCCAGGCGATCATGACGACCGACTCGCGCCCGAAGCAGGCGGTCGCGACCGGCGAGGGCGACGAGCCCGGCCAGGCCTTCACGGTCGGCGGCATGGCCAAGGGCGCCGGCATGCTCGCGCCGGGCCTCGCGACCATGCTCGTCGTGCTCACGACCGACGCGGTGGCCGAGGCCGACGTGCTCGACCGCGCGCTGCGGGCAGCCACGCGCGTCACCTTCGACCGGCTCGACTCCGACGGCTGCATGTCGACGAACGACACGGTGCTGCTGCTCGCCTCGGGCGCCTCCGGCACCGCCGCCGACGAGGCAGCGCTCACGGCGGCCGTCACGGCGGTGTGCGACGACCTCGCGCGTCAGCTGCAGGAGGACGCCGAGGGCGCGAGCCACGACATCGCGATCGAGGTGCGCTCGGCGGCGAGCGAGGATGAGGCGGTCACGGTCGCCCGCTCGGTCGCCCGCTCCAACCTGTTCAAGGCCGCGATCTTCGGCAACGACCCCAATTGGGGCCGCGTGCTCGCCGCGATCGGCACGACGGATGCGTCCTTCGACCCCTATGCGGTCGACGTCGCCTTCAACGGGGTGCGGGTCTGCCATGCGGGCGAGCCCGACCGCCCGCGCGACGAGGTCGACCTGACGCCCCGTGCCACGCACATCCGCATCGACCTCTTCGCGGGCGACGCGACCGCGACCATCCGCACGAACGACCTCACCCACGACTACGTGCACGAGAACTCGGCATATGCGAGCTAGGGAGCAGGAGGCGGCCGACGCCGCCCGGAAGGCCGAGACGCTCATCGAGTCGCTGCCGTGGCTCGAGCGGTTCCGCGGCGCGACGATCGTCGTGAAGTACGGCGGCAACGCCATGGTGAGCGAGGCGCTGCAGCGCGCGTTCGCCGAGGACATGGTCTATCTGCGGCACGTCGGCATCTCGCCCGTGGTCGTGCACGGCGGCGGCCCGCAGATCAACGAGGCGCTGCGCATCCACGGCATCGAGAGCGAGTTCCGCGGGGGCTACCGCGTCACGAGCCGCGCCGCGATGGACGTCGTGCGCATGGTGCTCACGGGCCAGGTCGCGCGCACGCTCGTGTCGCTCATCAACGCGCACGGCCCGCTCGCCGCGACGGTCTCGGGCGAGGACGCCGGCCTCTTCACCGGTCGCCGCCGCGGCGTGACGCTCGCGGGCGAGGGCGGCGCGGCCGACGAGGAGGTCGACCTCGGCCAGGTCGGCGACGTCATCGCCGTCGACCCCGCGCCGGTGATGCGGCTGCTCGAGGCGGGCCTCATCCCGGTCGTCTCGTCGATCGCCCCCGACGGCGACGCGCCGGGGGAGTCGCTCAACATCAACGCGGATGCGGCTGCCGCGGCTCTCGCGGCCGCGCTCGGCGCGCAGAAGCTCGTCATCCTCACCGACGTCGAGGGCCTCTACCGCGACTGGCCCGATCGCGACTCGCTCGTGAGCGAGATCACCGACGTCGAGCTCGAGTCGCTGCTGCCGAGCCTCGAGTCGGGCATGATCCCCAAGATGCAGGCCTGCCTCACGGCCGTGCGCGCGGGCGTGCCCAAGGCCGCCATCATCGACGGCCGCTCGCCCCACTCGATCCTCACCGAGATCTTCACGACCGCCGGATCCGGCACCGAGGTCGTGCCCGCATCCGTCACCACTGCATCCGCCACCGTTCTCACCCCTTCCGACAGGGAGCACCCATGACGCGCCACTTCCTCCGCGACGACGACCTCAGCCCCGCCGAGCAGCGCGAGGTGCTCGAGCGCGCCGTGCGCATGAAGCGCGACCGCTGGGCCGAGCGCCCGCTCGCGGGGCCGCAGTCGGTCGCGGTCATCTTCGACAAGTCCTCCACCCGCACGCGCGTCTCGTTCCACGTCGGCATCTCGGATCTGGGCGGCTCGCCGCTCATC
>DASSWM010000090.1:0-4852 GCA_035704865.1 Agrococcus sp. | reverse complement strand
CGCCGAGGCTCGCGACCGCGATGACGGGCCCGAGCAGCGCGAAGATGAGCACCGTCGGCGTCTGCAGCAGCAGCCACAGCGCGCCCGCGCCGAGCACCGGCGCGAGGCTCGCGAGCAGCGGGAACGGCGCAGGCTCCGGGTCGGCGGGCGGCCGGGGCAGGTCGATGCGCGTCTGCATGCGGTGCAGGATGCGTCGTGCGCGGCCGGGCGCGCGCGGCCGGCGGGCGCGGCTGTGGAGAGGACGCCAGGCGTGCCCGCTGCCTGAAGGACGCCGACCCCCGGGGGCTGGCCGGCGCCCTGGAGTCGCGCGTCAGCGCCTGACGAGCGACGCGGGGTTCAGCCGCGCGAGCAGCGCCTGCAGCCTGCCCTCTCCCTCGTCGCGGCCGGCGAGCACGGCGGTGCCGAGCGCCCAGGTCGCGTCGACCTCCGGCTCGGTCGGCGGCTCCGGGGCGAACACGGCGCGGTCGACGCGGTGCGCGAGCTCGCGCATGCGCGCGTCGACGCCGGCCTGCTCGACTCGCGTGCCCGTGATGGGCAGCAGCTCGCCGCGATCGCGCAGCCCGTCGATGACCTCGGCCCAGGCCCCCTCGGCGCGATCGCGCGGCTCGTCGGCCCGCCGCCTCCGGCGCCGGCGGATGACCTTCGCGACGACGAGCCCCACCGGGATCGCGGCGATGAGCGCGAGCAGCCCGAGCACGGCTCCGATCGCGGCGAGCGTCTGCAGCAGCCGCGAGAACCCGTCGTCGGCGTCCTGCGGCGCGCTCGGCGCAGCCGGGTCGGCGCTCTCGAGCTGCCCGCCGGGCGCGGGCGCGGGCGCCTGCTGCATGGGCGGCTCCTCGACGACCATCGGCGCGCCCTGCTCCTGCTCAGGGATGGGTCGCGGGTCGGGCATGACGTCGATGCCCACCCAGCCGGACTCCGCGCGCACCTCGATCCACGCATCCGCGTCGGCGCCGACGACCGACGTCGGCCGCCCCTGCTCGATGGCGTCCGGCGTGAAGCCCACGACGACGCGCGCGTCGAAGCCGAGCTGGCGCGCGAGCAGCATCGCGGCCGTCGCGTACTGCTCGGCGTCGCCGATCATCGCGTCGGAGAAGAGCGCCTCGAGCCGCTCGAGCGAGTGCCCGGGGCGCGACGGCGCCTCGTCCTCGAGCACCCCGTGGCTCACGTAGCCGTCGGCGCGCAGCCCCTCGACCATCGCCGCGAGCCGCTCGCCCGGCGTCGTGGCGCCGCCCGTCCACGCCGCGAGCGCCGTGAGCATCGCGTCGGGCAGCGCCTGCGAGCCCTGCCTGGGGTCGGCGGGCTCGAGCGCGGCGATGCTGTCGGCAGGCACGATCGGCGTGCCCGGCTGCGAGAGCATCTGGTAGCCGTCGCCCGGCCCGATGCCCGGCTCGACGACGTACGCGCCGAGCTGCTCGCTGCGGTGCAGGCCGCCCGCGAGCAGCTCGGAGCGCTCGCCCACGAAGCGGATCGCCGACGGCTCCCCCACGACCGGCAGCCAGCGCGTCGTGAGCTCGTCGATCGTGACGCCGATCAGGCGGCCCGCGCCCGGCTCGGCGCTCGGCACGCGCTCGAAGCGCGACCTGCCCACGCCCAGCACCTCGCCGTCGTAGCGGTCGAGGACGGCGAGGCGGATGCGGTCCCCCGGCTCGAGGCCGGTGGCCGTGAGCTGCTCGGCGGCGCGGCTCTCGGGCGCCCAGTACGAGCGGTACGCCGACAGCGGCGACGCCCCCTGCAGCTCGATCGAGGAGGGGCTGTCGCCGCGCAGCACCGTGCGCTCTGGCAGCTGCGTGAGCGCGCCGGCCGTCCCCGCGGCGCCCACGGCGAGCACCGCGACGACGCTGCCGGCGGCGACGCGGCGCGCGAGCGAGGAGAGCGCGCGCGGAGCCCGGCTGCGGCGGCGCGCCTGCCGCACGACGGTGACGTAGGCGGCGAGCGGCACGAGCGCGAGCAGCCCCGTGAGCCAGGGCTCGGGCAGGTCGCGCGGCCCCCACAGGATCGACCAGGCGGTGATCGCGGCGGGCACGAGCGCCGCGGTCTCCGCGCGCTTCGAGCGCAGCGCGAGCGAGACGCCGATGACGGTGCCCGCGAGCACGAGCACGATGGGCGCCATGAGCAGCGCGTCGCCCGTGCCGACGGGCAGGCCGATCGTCAGCAGCCGCCGCCACGACAGCACGATCGCCGCGGCCGCCTCGGCGAAGGCGGGCAACCACTCCCCGCGCGGGATGCGCTGCGGTGCGGCGAGCGGCACGGCCAGCATCGCGAGCACCGCGAGGCCGCCGAGGATGAGCGAGAGCGCCGTCCAGCGGCGCACGGCGCCCAACCAGGCGAGCGCGGTGCCCACGAGCAGCATGACCGCGAGCGCCACCACGAGCTGCAGGGTGCCGAAGATCCACCACATCGGCACGCACGCCGCGGCGATGGCCACGAGCAGCACCGCGACGGCAGGCGCGCGCGCGATCATCGCTGCCTCGACTGGCCGATGCCGCGCGAGAGGTCCTCGATCGCGCCGACCGTCACGACGTCGGCGTCGCCGAGCCGCGAGCGCGAGGGCAGCGCGCCGACCGCGGCGCGCACGACGACCGAGACGACGCCGGCCGGCATGCCGTTCGCGGCGGTGCGGAGCGTGCGCGGCGGCACGGTCGAGCCGGTGATGAGCCACGCGAGGCTGCCGGGCGCCGCCCGGCGGGAGGCTCGGGCCGCCGCCGCGATGCCCAGCGCGCGCTCGGGCTGCAGCACCGCGAGCGCGTCGAGCAGCCGGTCGCGCGTGGCTGCGTCGATCGCGAGCGCCTCGCCCCGCTCGGTGCGGGGGCTCTCGACGATGCGCAGCGCGCGCCGGTCGGCCATCGCGGCGAGCCCGAGCGTGCCGACGAGCGAGAGCGCGAGCTCGAAGTCGTCGCCGTCGTACTCGGCCGGGTCGGTCGAGAGCACGATGAGGGTGTCGGCGCGCCGCGACGGCTCGAACTGCCGCACGAGCAGCGTGCCGTGGCGGGCGCTCGAGCGCCAGTGCACGAGCCGGCGGTCGTCGCCGGGCATGTACTCGCGCAGGCTGTGGAACGACACGTCGTCGGCGGTGCGCTCGGCGGCGGCCTCGCCGTCGAGGTCGCGCACGATGCCGCCGGCGCCACCCGGCAGGCGCACGACGCGCGGGTGCACGACGAGCGTGCGCGCCTCCGTCAGCCGGTGCCGCCGCTCGAGCACGCCGAACGGGTCGGTGCGCATGATGGTCGCGGGCCCGATCGTGCGCAGGCCGCGCCGCGACGTGTCGAGCGGCACGCTGCGCACGACGCGCCCGCCCACGTCGATGGGCGGGATCTCGAGCACCACCTCGTCGTCGCCCACATCGAGGTCGACCTGGTTCGGCGTGACCGCCCGCGTGGGCCGCGAGACCTCCACGAGCGCGAGCGCGTCGGCGCCTACGGGCACGCGCTCGGCGCTCAGGCCGATGCGGGCGCGCGCCCACCGCTCCCCCACGATCCACGGGATGGCGCCGAGCACGAGCACCGCTGCCGCGACGGCCGCGACGAGCGCCTCGCTCCAGCCGAGCGTGCGCGCGAGCACGAGCCCGAGCAGGGCGGCCGCGATCAGCGTCCACCCCCACGGGGTGATCGCGCGCAGCACGGCGTCGAATCGGCGCATGTCAGTGCCCGGGCATGTCAGCGCCTGGGCGGCGCCACCGTCAGCATGAGCTGCTGCACGATGCTCTCGGGCCGCACGTCGTCGAACTCCGCCTCGGGCTGCAGCACGAGCCGGTGCGCGAGCGCGGGCACGGTGAGCGCCTTGACGTCGTCGGGCGTGACGTAGTCCCTGCCGTGGATCGCGGCCCACGCGCGCGACGTGCGCACGAGCGCGAGCGCGCCGCGCACCGAGACGCCCAGCCGCACCTCGTCGGCCTCGCGCGTCGCCTCCACGAGGCGCGCGACGTAGTCGACGATCGACGCCTCGACGTGCACCGAGCGGATCAGGGCCTGCATCTCCTGCACGGTCCGCGCATCCGCCACCGGCACGATCTCGTCGGGAGAGAACTCGTCGCCCGAGTCGGTGAGGATGCGCAGGGTCGAGGCGTGGTCGGGGTAGCCGATCGACGCCTTGAGCGCGAAGCGGTCGAGCTGCGCCTCGGGCAGCTGGTAGGTGCCGGCGTGCTCGATCGGGTTCTGCGTCGCGATGACCATGAACGGCCGCGGCACGGGGTGCGCGATGCCGTCGACGGTCACGTGGCCCTCCTGCATGACCTCGAGCAGCGCCGACTGCGTCTTGGGGCTCGCCCGGTTGATCTCATCGGCGAGCACGACGTTCGCGAACACGGGGCCCGGGCGGTACTCGAACTCGCTGCGGCCCTGGCTCCACACGCTCACGCCCGTGATGTCGCCCGGCAGCAGGTCGGGCGTGAACTGGATGCGGCTCGACGTGCCGTCGATCGACGCCGCCAGGGCGCGCGCGAGCGAGGTCTTGCCGGTGCCGGGGTTGTCCTCGATGAGCAGGTGGCCGTGGCTCAGCATCGCCGTGAGCGCGAGCTGCACGGCGAGCGGCTTGCCCACGAGCACGCGCTCGACGCGCTCGGCGACCCGCTCGGCGAGCTCCTGGATCCTCGTCACGTCGACGCTCACGGGCGATTCCTCTCTGCGCATGGTCGTGGCCTGCTCACCATGGTGGCCTGCTCACAGCCCGCATCCCGCGACGGTCGGCACGAGGTCCCGATGGGGCCCGGACTCCAGATAGGTTACGACGCCCGTGGCCTCGACCCGCGTCGCACCCGCCGGGACGCGCTCGGTCGCCGGCTGCTCGTCGGTCCACGCGCCGTTGACGAGGTACCTCGCGACGACCTCGCTGTCGATCGCCGGCGAGGCGTTCG
>DASSWM010000089.1:0-2006 GCA_035704865.1 Agrococcus sp. | reverse complement strand
GGCACGAGCGCGACCATGCCGGCCACGCCGCCGACGACGACGGATGCGGCCAGGCCGGCGAGCGGGACGGCCCACCCGAGCGTCGCGGTCGCGAGCGCCAGCGCAGCGCACAGCTTCACATCGCCCATGCCCATGCCGCCGACGACGGCCATGAGCAGCAGGATGGCGCCGCAGCCGAGCCCCACGAGCGGCGACAGGTCGCCGCCGACGAGCCGCAGCGCGGAGGCGACGGCGGCGATCGCGAGCAGCGGCAGCGTCATCGCGTTCGGGAGCCGCCGCTCGGTCGCGTCGATGCGCGCGAGCGCCGGCGCGACGGCCGCGGCCGCGGCCAGCGGCACGATCGCGACGGCATCCCAGCCGTGCAGCGCGAGCAGCCAGGCGGTCGCCGACGCGAGCGGCAGGCCGAGCGCGTCGGCCGGCCGCAGTCGCAGCGGTGGCCGCGGCGCCGCGAGCTCGATCGGCGTCGGCTCGGCGAGTGTCGTCACGCGCGCAACGGTAGCCAGGGCGCGCGCTCGCGCGTCGGCGTTCTCCACAGCCGGCTGCCGGCGTGCGGCCCGCGCGTCGAGGAAGCATCGGGAGGCCGGCGGGGCGCTGGCGTCGGATGTCAGCCGCGAGGCTCTCGATGCGGCCCATCGCTCCAGCGCGGTCCGCGCTCAGCCGCCGCCCGCGCGGGCCTCGCGGTGCGGCCACCGCGCGAGCGCGACGTCGATGCTGCGCCGCGTGGCCTCGGCCACCGGCTCCACGAGCTCGAGCATCGGCGCCGCGGGCTGCTTGCCCGTGGCGGCTGGCCAGCGCCACGTGCCGACGACCCGCCCGTCGACCAGCACCGCTGGCCGGAAGACGCCGTTGCCGCCGGGCACGAGCGACGTGAGCATCGCCGGCGAGGCCACGAGCGAGCGGTCGCGATAGCCCAGGATCCACTCGTCGAAGCCAGGCACGAGCGTCACGCCGCTGCGCCGGCCGGGCGCTGCCTCGACGGCGGCGAGCATCGGCTCGCCGTCGACGAGCACCGGCTCGAGGCCGTTGGCGCGTGCCAGTGAGGCGCGGGTCTGCGTCTTCGGCAGCGCTGTCCACCAGGCGGCGTCGTCGCCGGGGATGGGCCCGCGAGCGACGGCGAACCTGCGCAGCAGGTCGTCGAGCGCGGCCTCGGGGTCGGGCACGGCAGGCGGCGGGCCGCCGACGAGCAGCTGCGCGTCCCCGGCGAACGGCCCGAAGCGCACGAGCCCGTCGTAGGCGCACAGCGCGAGCAGGTGGTAGCCGCGGCCGCCGCCCGTCTCGACGCCGGCCGCCTCCCAGTCGGCGAGCAGCGCAGGGCGCGCTCGCGGGCCGTCGGCGAGCGCCTCGGTCAGCACCCGCGCCGCCAGCCGCGCCGTCGCCTCGTCGATGCCGCGGTCGGTGCACATGCGCCACTCCTGCCGGCGCATCCGCTCCCCCGTCGAGGCGTGCAGCGCGGCGAGATCGGCGGGGGTCGCGACGAAGAGGGTGCCGCGCATGGCCCACGAGCGCACGAGCTCGCCGCGGTCGAAGGCCGCCCGCACGTCGGCGAGCGTCGTGCCCGGCGCCGAGCGGATCGCGATCGCGCGCAGCACCTGCGGCAGATCCTGCCCCTGCATCGCGACCAGGTGCCGCACGACGTCCGCGGGTGCTCGCCCGCTCGCGCTGCCGCCTGCAGCGCCGCCACTCGCGCTGCTCGCGCTGCCACCCGCAGCACCAGCGGCGCCCGCAGCACCACCCGCGCGGCTCGTGCGGTCCAGCCCTTGCGCGACCAGACGCATCCGCCGTGCCTCGGATCGCGTGAGCACGAGCCCCGTCATCTGCGACATGCCCTCACGCTAGTGCCGTCCTCCCACGCGGCGCGGGCAGCGTCAGCGCCGGCGGGTGCGCGCTCAGCCCTCCAGCAGGCTCGTCACGAGCGCGGCGATGCGCGAGCGCTCCGAGCGCTGCAGCGTGATGTGCCCGAAGAGGTCCTCGCCCTTGAGCGTCTCGATGACGCTCGCGACGCCGTC
>DASSWM010000088.1:0-3271 GCA_035704865.1 Agrococcus sp. | reverse complement strand
GGCGGCTCGCCCGTGCACGAGGCCGACTCCCCGTCCGAGGGCCTGGGCGCCTCGCAGGCCGGCATGGGCTCTCCCGTGCAGGAGGCCGAGTCGCCCGCGCACGGGCTGGGCGGCGGCGACGAGCGCCGCGCCGCCCGCGGGGAGTGAGCCGCAGCTGCGGCTGACGCGATCGCGCACCGGCAGAGCCGCCGGGCCCGAGCGCGCCGATCGCGGCGCAGCACGACGGAGGGCCCGCTCTGCCGCAAGCGGCGGGGCGGGCCCTCGATCGTGCTCCGGATGCGCTACCGGGCCTGGGCGCGCCGCACGAGCGCGAGCCACACGGCCGCGCCGACGACGGCGAACGCCGCCACGACGCCCATCCACGGGAACCAGCCCATCGCCGCGACGTCCTGCGAGAACGCGAGGAAGGCCTCGGAGAGCAGCAGCCCGGCCGAGATGGCGAGCACGACGATCGCGAGCGCGATCCAGAAGAACCAGAGGAACGACTGGCCCCAGCGGTGGAACGCCGTGGTGATGGCCGCGCCCACGAGCATGACCATGAGGATGAGCAGGAACGTCTGGATGAGCGTCTGCCACCACTCGCCGATGCCCGTGTAGAAGACGTCGAAGAAGCGCACGCTCAGCCCGAAGCCGCCGGTCGCGACC
Source organism: Agrococcus sp. (assembly GCA_035704865.1). Taxonomy (GTDB): domain Bacteria; phylum Actinomycetota; class Actinomycetes; order Actinomycetales; family Microbacteriaceae; genus Agrococcus. Next base: position 2,626 of record DASSWM010000088.1, on the reverse strand, counting down.
TCGATGACCTTGCCGATCGTGACGATGACGGCGTAGAACGCGGCGTTGCCGGCGAACACGAGCGCGGTGCCGGCCGCGAACTCGCGGCGCGTGAGGCCGAGGCCGAGCGCGAGCGGGAAGTACTGCCCCATCGCGGTGAACCCGAAGCCGATGAGCGGTCCGAGCAGCGCGAAGATCGCGCCGTTCCACTGCATGCCGTAGTTCATGCCCTCGCGGGCCTGATCGCCGCCGACGCCCGTGACGAGCGCGCCGATGATGAGCACGATGGTGAGCGACATCATCATGATGATGAGCGGCCAGCCGAAGGCCTGCAGCCGGTTGACGGTGTGCAGCTGGACGACGTTGCGGATGCGCATGGCGGCTCCTCTCAGACGATCGCGCGGTCGTGCGCGCGATCGGGGTCGGCCGCGGCGGCGGATGCCGCGTTGGCGGTGGTCAGGTGCACGAAGAGCGCCTGCAGGGAGACCGGAGCGAGCTCCAGGCCTGCCTCGCGGGCGGCGAGCTCGTCGCCGTCGCGGGGCGTGAAGGTCGCGGTGGCCAGCGTGCCCAGCGCCTTGCGCTCGAGCACCTCGCGGCCCGCCAGGAACGCATCCACCGCCTGTGCGCGGCCCGAGACGCTCATCGCGGCGTCGTGCAGGTCGTCGGTGTCGGCCTCGAGCAGCACCTTGCCCTGATCGAGGATGACGACGTGCTCGAGCAGGTTCGCGACCTCGTCGATGTGGTGGGTCGAGAGCACGATCGTGCGCGGGTGCTCGGTGTAGTCGGCGAGCAGGTCGTCGAAGAACATCTGCCGCGCGACCGCGTCGAGGCCCAGGTAGGGCTCGTCGAAGAACGTCAGCGGCGCCCGGGCGGCGAGCCCGATGACGATGCCGATCGCCGAGAGCTGGCCGCGCGAGAGCTTCTTGACGAGGCGCTTGACGGGCAGTCGGTACTGCGCGACGAGCCGGTCGGCGTACGCCTGGTCCCAGTGGGGGTAGGCGCCGGCGGCGATGCGCAGCACGTCGACGGCGCGGAACGTGTCCGGGTACTTCTGGCTCTCCTGGATGAAGACGGTCTGCGAGAGCACGTCGACGTTCTCGACCGGGCTGCCGCCCAGCACCTGCATCTCGCCCGAGGTCGCGAAGACCTGGCCGGTGAGCAGCTGCATGAGGGTGGTCTTGCCGGCGCCGTTGCGGCCCAGCAGGCCGTGGATGCGGTTCTCCTCCAGGCGGATGGAGACCCCGTCGAGGGCGTGGACCTCGGGGTAGCGCTTGCTGAGCGCGGTGGTGACGATGGCGGTCATCGTGCGACTTCCTTCGTGATCATGCTCGCGAGCTCCTCGGGCGTGATGCCGAGCTGTGCTGCCTCGCGGAGCAGCGGTGCGATGTACTGGTCCTGGAACGCGAACTTGCGGCGCTGTCGGAGCGCCTCGCGGGCGCCTGGGGCGACGAACATGCCGATCCCTCTCCTCTTGATGAGCACTCCCGCGTCGACGAGCTGGCCGAGGCCCTTGCCGGCGGTCGCGGGGTTGATGCGGAGGAAGGCCGCGAGCTGGTTGGTCGAGGGCACGGGATCGTCCTCGGCGTAGGTGCCGTCGAGGATCCCGTCCTCGATCTGCTCAGCCACGGCTTGGAACAGCGGCTTGCTCTCATCGAGCATCACTGCCTCCTGGTCTGGTGCGGGGGTCGGATGTGCGCACATCCGGGGAGCTGGCCCGCTCGGTGCCGTCGCACCTCGCGGTCACTCCGTTGGTTCATTACTCGACTAATGAACCACCGAACCAGCGCGCTGTCAAGTCGCCCTTGCAGATGGCTCAGCGCAGGCGGCGATGCGAGCGCCAGAGGTCGGCCCAGTCAGCGGGGGAGAGGGCGCGCGGCAGGGCGCCGGCCGCGTGCGAGCGCTCGCGCAGCCATCGCTTCGCGACGTTGGGCGGCAGGACGCGAGCCTGCGGCAGGATGCGCGCGAGGCCGTTGCCCGGGCTCGAGAACACGCTCGCGACGAGCGCTTCGTACGCGCGTCGGTCTGCCGCATCGACGAGCGGGCGAGCCCGCCGGCGCACGGTGAACAGGCCGCCGTCGACCTGCGGCATCGGCCGGTAGGCGCTGCGCGGGATGCGCCGCCGGAGCGCGAACTCGAACCACGGCGCCGCCTGGGCGGTGAGCTGCGTCGAGCCGCCAACGCCCGCACGGCGACGGGCGACCTCCCATTGCGCGATGAGCACCGCATCCGTCCATCCCGGCGCCCGCAGCAGCCGTCGCAGCACGGCGGTCGTGATGTGGAAGGGCAGGTTCGAGACCACCACGTGCTGGCGCGCGTCGAAGCGGTGCGCGAGCGCGTCGGCGTGCTCGACCCGCACACGTGCCGGGGTGCGCTCGTCGAGGCGGGCGGCCCTGCGGGGGTCGGCCTCGAGGGCGCGGATAGGTCGCCCCAGTCGCGCGAGCGGCACCGTCAGGGCGCCGTCGCCCGGGCCGATCTCGAGGATCGGTCCGCGCGTGGCGGCGACGCGCTCGACGACGTCGACCACGACGCGGCGGTCGACGAGGAAGTTCTGGCCGAGCTCGTGGCGACCGGGCTGGTGCCCGCTGGTCTCTGGGTGCGGCGGGCGCACCGCTCGGTGCGGCGGGCGGACACGCGCGTGGACGCGGGG
>DASSWM010000087.1:0-2720 GCA_035704865.1 Agrococcus sp. | reverse complement strand
TCGCCCGCACCCCGGGACGGCGTCGTCCTGCGCGACGTGGCCGAGCACATCCGCCTGCGCCTCGCCGAGCGGGCCGCCGCGCGCGCGCTCGGCGGCGACGACGCGGAGGCGCCGCCGCTCGCGCGCGCCCACCACGGCTCGGTGTCGAAGGAGCAGCGCGCCGAGATCGAGGACCAGCTGAAGTCGGGCCGGCTGCGCTGCGTGGTGGCGACCTCGAGCCTCGAGCTCGGCATCGACATGGGCGAGGTCGACCTCGTCGTGCAGGTCGAGTCGCCGCCGAGCACCGCGAGCGGGCTGCAGCGCGTCGGCCGCGCCGGCCACTCCGTGGGCGACGCGTCGCGCGGCGTCATCATCCCCAAGCACCGCGCCGACCTGCTGCACGCGACGGTCGTCGCCGACCGCATGTCGCGCGGCGAGCTCGAGCCCATCCGCATGCCGCGGCATCCGCTCGACGTGCTCGCGCAGCAGACGGTCGCGGCTGCCGCGATGGACGAGCTCGTCGTCGACGAGTGGTTCCAGACCGTGCGCCGATCGGCGCCCTTCGCGCAGCTGCCGCGCAGCGCCTTCGACGCGACGCTCGACCTCGTCGCGGGCGTCTACCCGAGCGACGAGTTCGCCGAGCTGCGCCCGCGCGTCGTGTGGGATCGCGAGGCCGGCACGATCGCCGGCCGCCCGAGCGCGCAGCGCATCGCGGTCTCGAGCGGCGGCACGATCCCCGATCGCGGGCTCTTCGGCGTCTTCGTCGCCGGGCAGGAGGGCAGGCCCGGCGCGCGCGTGGGCGAGCTCGACGAGGAGATGGTCTACGAGTCGCGGGCGGGCGACGTCTTCGCGCTGGGCGCGACGAGCTGGCGCGTCGTCGACATCACGCACGACCGCGTGCTCGTCGTGCCGGCGTTCGGCGAGGTCGGCAAGCTGCCCTTCTGGCACGGCGACGCCGAGGGGCGGCCCGCCGACCTCGGCCGCTCGATCGGCCGCGCGACGGCCGCGCTCGCCGCCGGCCACGGCATCGACCTGCCGCACTCCGACGAGCGCGCGATCCGCAACCTCGACGCCTACGTGCGCGACCAGCTCGCCGCGACGGGCGCGGTGCCGACCGACGCGCAGCTCGTCGTTGAGCGCTCGCGCGACGAGCTCGGCGATTGGCGGCTCATCGTCCACTCCCCGTGGGGCCGGCGCGTGCACGCGCCGTGGGCGCTCGCGATCGACCGGCGGCTGCGCGAGGACCGCGACCTGGGCGCGGCGGCGATGGCGTCCGACGACGGCATCGTCATCCGCATCCCCGACTCCGACGCGCCGCCGCCGGGCGCCGACCTCATCCGCTTCGAGCCGGACGAGCTCGAGCGGATCGTCGAGGCGGAGGCGGGCGGCACGGCGCTGTTCGCGAGCCGGTTCCGCGAGTGCGCGGCGCGGGCGCTGCTGCTGCCCAAGCGCGACCCCGCGAAGCGCGCGCCGCTGTGGCAGCAGCGGCAGCGCGCGGCGCAGCTGCTCGACGTCGCCAAGCGCTTCCCCGACTTCCCCATCGTGCTCGAGGCGCTGCGCGAGGTGCTGCAGGACGCCTACGACCTGCCCGCGCTGCGCGCGCTCGCCGAGCGGCTGCAGCACGGCGACATCCGCGTCGTCGAGGTCGAGACTCCGACCCCGTCGCCGTTCGCGCACCATCTGCTGTTCGGCTACGTGGGCGCGTTCCTCTACGAGGGCGACGCCCCGCTCGCCGAGCGCCGGGCCGCCGCGCTCACGCTCGACGCCTCGATGCTCGCGGAGCTGCTGGGGCAGTCGGCGCTGCGCGAGCTGCTCGACCCGGAGATCGTCGAGCGCACCGAGCTCGAGCTGCAGCGGCTCGCGCCCGATCGGCGCGCGCGCGGCCTCGAGGGCGCCGCCGACCTGCTGCGGCTGCTCGGCCCGCTGAGCGTCGACGAGCTCGCGGTGCGGCTCGAGGGGTCGGCTCCGGCAGCGGCGCGGGCGGATGCGTCGGTGACGGCAGAGGCGCAGGCGGATGCGTCCGCCGACACAGGCGGGCACCTCACGGTCGCCGCGGCGGCCGCGATCGCCGACGAGCTCGTCGCCGCGCGCCGCGCCGTGCGGGTGCGGATCGGCGCCGATGAGCGGATCGCCGCGATCGAGGACGTCGCACGGCTGCGCGATGCGCTCGGGGTGCCGCCGCCGCAGGGCGTGCCCTCGGCGCTGCTCGAGCCGGTCGCCGACCCCATCGGCGACGTCGTGGCCCGCCATGCACGGACGCACGGTCCCTTCACGGTGGACGAGGCATCCGCCCGTCTCACGCTCGGCCCCGCCGTCGTGCGGTCGGCGCTGCGCGCGCTCGAGCGGCAGGGCCGCGTCGTGGCGGGCGCCTACCGCGCGCACGGCACGGGCGAGGAGTGGATCGACGCGCAGGTGCTCTCGCGTCTCAAGCGCCGCAGCCTGCAGGCGCTGCGCAGCGACGTGGAGCCGGTCGACCACGCCGTCTTCGCCGATCAGCTGCTCGCCCACCAGCGCGTGACGCGGCCGCTCGCCGGCACCGACGGCCTGCTCGAGGCGCTCGACCGCCTCGACGGCATGCCGCTGCCGCTCAGCGCGCTCGAGACGCTCGTCCTGCCCTCGCGCGTGCGCGACTACCGGCCGTCGATGCTCGACGAGCTCACGGCCGCCGGCGTCGTCACGTGGATCGGCGCCGGCGAGCTGACCGGGCGCGACGGCCGGGTGATCCTGCGGCCGGCCGACAC
>DASSWM010000086.1:0-4141 GCA_035704865.1 Agrococcus sp. | reverse complement strand
GGCCGTCGGCGCCGGTGACGACCGCCTGGATGTGGCCATCGCACATGAGCGCGGCGGCGACGTGGATCGGCACGGCCGCGCCGGTGTGCTCGTCGGTGGCGGTGCAGCCTGGCTCGCCGGCGACGGCGGCACGGTGGGTCGCCTCGGAGAGGTGCAGCGCGACGGTCGGCGCTTCGCCGCCGACGCGAGGCACGTCGCCCATCTCGGCGGCGCGACCGACCATGGCGATGAGCGCGTCGATCATCTGCTGCGGGCGCGTTCGGTCGTCGGTCTCGAGCTCGGCCTGCGCGCGCTCCTCGTCGGTGACGAACGTGGGCTTCCGAGGCGTCGTGAATGCGCTGAGCCCTGTCGCGAGGATCGCACCCTGGTCGGGCGTGCACACGAAGTTGCCGGACACGAGGCCGTCGGGCCGTGTACGCATGGAGAACGAGCGCTGCTGCAGCAGATCCTCGTAGCGCGGCTCGACGCCGTCGGGATCCATCGCGTCGCGCCACTGGCGTGCGACCTTGCTCAGGAGTGCGGGGGGCATGGCGTAGCCTCCGACGCCGTTCTCGGCCGGGTGCAGGCCGCGCTCGCCGAGCGCCGAGTCCACGAGCGCCTGCTCTGCGGCCTTGACGTGCTCGGGGCGCGCCCGATCGGGTGCGTCGCCGAGCGCGTCGACGATCGCGCCGGCCTGCTCGATGGAGACGGCACCGCCGTCGACCGCCGCGCCGAGCACGGGGAAGCGCGCCGGCACGTCGGCGCCGGTCAGCCCGATGGTGGGCCGCAGCACGGCGACCGCGCGCAGCAGGCGCTTGACCGTGGCGTGGGATGCGCCGAGCTCGGCCGTCAGCATGTCGAGGGGGTTGGTGTATCCGCAGATGACGGGGAAGCGCTCGTCCTTCGGCAGGCCGTCGTGGCGCTGCACGATGTCGTCGGCGATGCGCACCGTGAGCGAGTCGCACGCGCGGCCGACGTCGCCGACGCGCGCGACCGCCTGCCTGCGCTGCTCGTCGTCGAGGCGGGGGAGCAGCGCGTCGAGCGAGAGCGCGGCGGCACCGATCGCCGCGACAGCCTCGTCGAGAGCGGCGATCGCGTCGGCCGTCTGGCCGGTCGGCTGGTGTGCCATGCTCGCTCCTCCCTCGTCGGTTGCTCCGAAGGTACTCGAACATCAGTTCGAGCCGCAGAAGTTCTCCACAGCCGCGAGCAGCAGCCGTCAGCGATCTCCGGCCGCGCGGCCATCGAGCAGATTCGTCGTGAACCGCATGACGTCGCCGCCGAGCCCTGAATGCGCCCGTTCATGCGGCGTGATGTGCTCGGCTGCCGTTCGCACGCTCTCGAGCGTCGCGGCGACGAGCGCTTCGCTGCCGCGGATTCCCCACGAGCCGATCTCGGCCGACAGGTGCGCTGCCGTGATGGCTGCGTGCCGGTACTCGCCGTCGACGCTGAGCGCGAGCTCGCCGGCGGTGGGCTGGTGGGCCAGCGGCACGAAGTCGTAGGCGGAGGCAAGGGAGATCTCGCCGTCGGGATCGTGCACGAGCGAGATGTTCTTCGCATGCATGTCGAGGTTGCCGATCGCGGCGGCCGCAACCGCCATCTGCGCAAGGCGTGCCAGCGACGCGCCTCCCGCATGCTGGCGCAGCACTTGCGCGAGCCGCTGCAGGCTCACCTTGCCGCCGAGCCTCTGGTACTTCTCGCTCGCGCCCGCTCCGAGCGCCTGATTGCCGTCCTCTTGGTGGATGCGGCCATCGGGCGCGGTGGTCGAGCGGTCGTAGCGCTCGATGACGAGGGCGGGCACCCCGGCGAACTCCATGAGCCGGGTGTCGAACGTCGAGATGCCGATGGCACGAGCGATGTCCTGCCCGAAGGCCTCGTCGTAGATGATCGTCGGCTGCGTGGTGGAGGCGGGCTTGAGGATGTGCGTGGAGGGCGCTCCATCGAGCACACGCGCCCAGCCGTCGTCCGTCTTCGCGAGCACGATCTTGTCCTGCACTCCGGCGAGCGACGTCTTGCCGCCCGGCCCGAGATTTCCGAGCGGGTGCTCCTGCACGCGTTCCAGCATCTGCGCGATGCCTGCGTCGTCCAGCGCCTCGAGGCGCGGCTCACGCGGCTCGCCGGGCGCCTGCGGATCCCAGATCTGCAGTGCTCCCGCCACATCGCGGCCGTGCGCGCGCAACAGTCCGATGGTGTCGTAGTCGGCAACGCCGGCCTCGCGGGCGAGCCGCTCGCGCATGCGGCCTTCCGGCAGGAGCTCCTGGAAGAAGTTCTGCCGGCGCTCCTTGCGGCCCCGTGCAGGAATCGCCTCCAGCGGCACAGCGACCGAGAGCGCGGTACTGCCGAGACCGAGGCGGTCCAGAGCCGCCGGGTCGGCGTGGAAGTCGAAGACGCGCCGGTCACCCGTGAGTCGGCCGATCCGCTCGTGCGAGAGCTCGACGATCAGCTCGCTCATGGCTCGCGGTCCGGTGTGATCGTCGCATGGAGCCTCATCCCGGTCTCCCGCATCATCGCGAAGAGGCGGTCGGTGAAGATCGACGGCTTGCCGGCTTCCATCTCCCAGACGTATCGCTGCGACGTCCCGAGTCGTTCGGCGAGCTGGCGCTGGCTGAGCCCCTGCAGCAGTCGAGCCTGCTGCAGCATGCTTCCGAGAGCCTCTGGTCCCGCGATCTCGCCCCTGTACTCCACGGCATCCTCCGACTACATAGCAGTAGTCTCGGATGATGACTACCTCTTTGTAGTCAAAGTAGTTGACGTTGATATCCGCGTCAAGCACCGTCTGCGCCGAGCATCGTCCGCCTCGAGCACCGACGGCGTCAGGCGCCGACCGACTCGAGCGCCGCCTCCCCATCCCTGATGTACCGATAGACCAGCGCATCGACGCGCAGCGGCTTGGGCAGCGACAGCGCCGCCACGAGCAGGCGCCGCGAGCTCAGCACCGGCGCCGGGATCGTCGCGAGGTCGTACTCGGAGTACCCGGAGGCCGCCCACTTGCTCATGCGGTGCTCCCAGTGGAAGAAGTCGTGGAAGTCGTAGCCCCGCAGCGCCGGCGCCGAGAACTGCGTGAACGCCATCCACTCCGCGAGCTCCGCGTGCAGCGCGGGGTCGTCGCGGAAGCGCGACTGCGCATACTTCGCCGCGAGCAGCTCGGGTGTCGGCGCGGCCGCCGACGTGTCCTTGTACATGCCGGTGATGATCGCGCCGCCGACGCCGAAGAGCGTCGCCGCCTTCGCCGGCGCCCCCAGGTAGAGCGCGTTCGCGAGGTTGGCGTAGCGCCGCCAGGTCGGGAACGTCTCGTCGTAGAGGCCTGCCATCGCCGAGGTGCGCTGCATCGCGGGCACGTCCAGCGCCAGGTGGTGCAGCCCGGCGGCCGTCGCGAGCCGGTTCGCGGTCTGCAGGTCGGCTAGCGTGCTCTTCGCCGGCACGTGGAACGGGTGATAGGTCATCGCCACCGCGCCCGCCCGCTGCAGATCGAGCAGCCCGGCCTCGAGCACCGCGCGCGAGTCGCGTCCGGCGGTGAGCGTGAGCACGGTGAGCGGCGCGACCGAGATCCAGTTGCGCACCTGCTGCGCGAGCTCGTCGCGGAAGCGCGTCGCCGCCTCGCGCGGCCCCAGCTCCACCCGGTCTTCCATGGGGAAGAACCGCTCGTGCACCACCTCGTCGCCCCGCACGGTGAGCCGCCCGTTGGCGTAGATCTGCCCGACTCCGTCGTGCGGCGTGATGAGCCCCGGCAGCCAGCGGCCCGCGGGGTCGGTGTAGTCGGGGTGCTCCATGATCCACCGCATCCGCCCGCTCTCGAGCCCGCCTGCGAGCTGCGAGAGCAGCTCGGTGTGCGAGGCGAGCGCGACGCCGTCGGTGCCGCGGCGCCAGTAGAGCGAGCGTGACGCGAGCGCGTCTCCCCAGGCGTCGAGCCGATCACCGCGCGCGACGAGCACGACGTAACGGCCCGAGAGCCAGGCGATCGCCTCGTCGAGCGCGCGCGTCTGGCCGTCGGGGTGCGGATGCGTCGTGGCCGCCCGCAGGATCCTGGCGGCCACGCGGTCGCGCGCCTTGGGCCCGCCGTCGTCGAAGGCGTGCCCGATCACGAGCACCTCCGCGTGCTCGGATCGCGCCGTCTGCCGCTCGAGCACGGGGTCGAGCCGCAGGTGCCAGGTGCCGACGGTCAGGT
>DASSWM010000085.1:0-4237 GCA_035704865.1 Agrococcus sp. | reverse complement strand
CCGCCGTCGCTCCGGCGCCGCCGCGAGCTCCTTGGTGTCGACGGCGGCGTCCTCGCCGAGCGGCATGGCGGCCGCGGCTCCTGCGGCCGCGGCTCCTGGGCCCGCGGCAGCGCCCGCAGCGGCAGCGGGCTGCGCGTCGAGCAGGGCGGTCCCGGCTGCGGCGGCGGCCGGTGCGGCCGCGGTCGCGGCGCCGTCCCCGTCCAGCAGCGGCACGGGCGCGGTCTCCGGCGCGGCGGCGAGCCGCTCGAGCACCTGCGCGGCCGTGGGCCGGGCGTCGGGCTCCCGCGCGGTCATCGCGGTCAGCAGCGACTCCCAGTCGTCGTCGATCGCGTGCGGCACGTCCGGGTCGCGCGCGTGGCGCGCGACGAGCGACTCGAGCATGGAGCCCGGGTACTCCCGGTGGCCCGTGATCGTCTCGAGCAGCACGAGACCGAGCGAGTAGATGTCGGAGGCGGGGCCGACGCGCGCGCCGGTCGCCTGCTCGGGGCTCAGGTAGGCGGCGGTGCCGAGCACCGTGCCGGTCGCGGTCACGCGCGCGGCGTCCACGATCGCCGCGATGCCGAAGTCGGCGAGCTTCGCGTCGAACGCCTGGCCCGGCAGCGGCGACGGAGCGAGCAGGATGTTGGCGGGCTTGATGTCGCGGTGGACGACGCCGCGCGCGTGGACGACGACGAGCGCCTCGGTGAGATCCATCGCCATGCGCCGGATCTCCGCCGGCGCCAGCGGCTCCTGCGCGGTGCGCTCTGCGAGCGTGGGACCGTCGACGAGCTCCATCACGAGGTAGGTCACCTCGCGCCCGTCGAGCACGGTGCTGCCGGCGTCGAAGAGCGTCACGAGCGCACGATGGCTCAGCGTCGCCAGCAGGTCGATCTCGGACTGCACGCGCTGCTGCTCCGCGGTGTCGACCGCGGCTTGCACGAGCGCCTTGACGGCGACCTCGCGGCCCAGCACCTCGTCGGTGCCGCGATGCACGAACGACATGCCGCCGTTGCCGAGCGGCTCCCCGATTCGGTACCGCCCCGCGAGCAGGCTGCCCGGCTTCAGCGGGTCGATCCCGTGCATGTCGACCTCCTGCTCGTCGTCCCCAGCCTATCCGCTGTCCCCCAACGCATCCGCGCGAGATAGCGCCGTGCGCGCTCAGCGGCCCGCGCGACAGCGGCGTGCGCGCCCGGCCGCGGTCAGCCCGCGGATGCGGCTGCCGCGGTCAGCCTGCGGATGCGGTTGCCGCAGTCAGCCCGCGGATGCGGCTGCCGACGGCGGCTCGTCCCAGCCATGCTGCGGCGTCTCGCACGTGTCGCGGAAGGCGATCTGCGACGGCAGCTTGCGCTCCGAGCTCGACCAGTCGATGCGCGGGCGCCGGCGCTCCTCGGGCACGTAGCCGAGGCGGTACACGGCCATGAGCTCGAGGTCGTCGGGCACGCGGAAGAGCTCGACCAGCCGCTCCCACTGGCCCGGCACCTCCATCGGGAAGGAGACGAACTGGATGCCCATGCCGAGCTCGACGGTCGTGAGCCACAGGTTCTCCATCGCCGCGCCCATGCTGAACAGCGAGTAGAACGAGGAGAGCTCGCCCGGCCGGTGCTCCGCGCGGTCGAGCATGACCGCCAGCAGCATCGGCGAGCCGGCCACGAGCCGGCGGTTCTCCTCGCCGAGCGTGTGCGGCACGCGCAGCGCGTTCATGAGTCGCTGGCCCCTGCGGGTGAACACCTGGTTCGTGAACGGCCGCAGCGGTGCGGGCAGGCGGTCGAAGAGCATGCCGTCGCGGCGCTCGTCCATCTCCTCCTGCGAGAAGCGGAAGTAGCGCTTGTAGCGCTCGAAGAACGTGCCGTTCGACATCGCCTCGGTCATGCTGGCGCCGCTGATGGCCGCGACCTGCTCGATCATGGCGCGATCCTCGGTGATCACGAACCGCCACGGCTGGCTGTTGAGCTGCGAGGGCGCCCGGCCGGCGAGCTCGATGAGCAGCCGCTGGTGCTCCTCCCGGACGGGATCGGGCAGGAACGCGCCGTTCGTCGTGCGGCGGCCGCGGATGGCGTCGATCAGTTCCATGCTGCTCCTCTCATGGCCGGCGCCAGATGGCGGCGGCGAGCCAGGGTGCGGCGCTGAGCGCCACGATCGGATGCCGGCGGGTGCGAGTCGGGATGCGGGGGAGCGCCGCGAGCGGCACGAGCGCTATGGCCGCGAGCGCGGCGCGCGTGCGGTCGCCGCGCAGATCGAGGGCGACGGCCGAGGCGGTGAGCGCGACGGCCGAGATGTAGCCCGCGTGGTGGATCCAGCGGTGGCGGCGATTGCGCCAGGCGCCGGTCGCGAGCCCGACGCCGAGCAGCGCGGTGGATCCGTAGACGACGCCCGCCGCCGTCACGAGCGCGCGCGCCGCGCTCATGCCGCACCGCCGGCGACGGCGGCCGGCGATCGAGCGTGCAGCCATCCCGCCATGGGGTCAGCCTGCCAGAAGCCCACGCATCGCGCGGGTTCAGCCGCAGCGGGCAGGATGGCACGCATGGCCAACGGCACGAACGACGAGCACTGGAGCCTGAGCGCGATGTGGTGGCACGTCTACCCGCTCGGCTTCACCGGCGCGCCCATCCGCGACTGGCACGAGCCTGCGCCCGTGCACCGCCTGCCGCGCATCGAGGCGTGGCTCGATCACGTGCTCGAGCTCGGCCTCAACGGCATCGCGCTCGGCCCGGTCTTCGCCAGCAGCACGCACGGCTACGACACGATCGACCACTTCCGCATCGACCCGCGGCTCGGCGACGACGCCGACTTCGACCGCCTCGTCGCCGCCGCGCACGAGCGCGGCATCCGCGTGCTGCTCGACGGCGTGTTCAACCACGTCGGCCGCGAGCACCCCGCCTTCGCTGCGGCGCAGGCGGATCCCGCCTCGCCCCAGGCATCGCTGTTCCGGCTCAGCGAGCGCGGCGAGGCCGAGGTCTTCGAGGGGCACGGCGGGCTCGTCGAGCTCGATCACGGCTCGCCCGCGGTCGAGGATCTCGTCTTCGACGTCATGCGCCACTGGCTCGACCGCGGCGCCGACGGCTGGCGCCTCGACGCGGCCTACGCCGTGCCGCCGGCGTTCTGGGCGACGGTGCTGCCGCGCGTGCGCGAGCACCACCCCGACGCCTGGTTCCTGGGCGAGGTCATCCACGGCGACTACGCCGCGATCGTGGAGGAGTCGACCATCGACTCGCTCACGCAGTACGAGCTGTGGCAGGCGATCTGGCACAGCATCGCCGACCGCAACCTGTTCGAGCTCGAGCACGCGATCGGCCGCGGCAACGCGCTGCTGCGCACCTTCGTGCCGACGACCTTCCTCGGCAACCACGACGTCACGCGCATCGCGACCGCAGTCGGTCCGGATCTCCTGCCGCACGCGCTCGCCGTGCTCTGCACGGTGGCCGGCACGCCCGCCGTCTACGCGGGCGACGAGTACGGCTGGCAGGCGGTCAAGGAGGAGCGCGTGGGCGGCGACGATGCCGTGCGGCCCGAGTTCCCGGCCGAGCCGCCCGCGCCCGACCGCCTCGACGCATCCGCCCGCCGTGCGCTCGACCTGCACCGCGAGCTGCTGGCGCTGCGGCGCCGCAACCCCTGGCTCACCCGCGCGCACACCGACGCGATCCACGTGGCGAACCGCTCGCTCGTGCTGCGCACGGCGACCGCGTCGAGCGGGCTCGTCACGGCGCTGAGCCTCGACGACGAGCCCGTGACCGTGCCGGCGGCGGATGCGTCGGCCGTCGTCGCGGGGCACGGCGAGCTGCGCGATGGCCGGGTGACGCTGCCGCCGCGCGGATGGGCGGTGCTGGAGGTCGCGCCGAGAGGGTGAGCGCATGCTGACGATCGAGGACCGGGTGCCGACGCCTGCCGAGCAGCGGGCGGTCGCGGAGTCGGTCGGCTGGGACGACCACTTCGACTGGGCGAGCCTGCCTGCCGCGCTCGCCGGATCGCTGCACGGCGCGGTCGCGATCGAGGACGGCGTCGCGGTGGGGGTGGCGCGGCTCGTCGGCGACGGCGTGCGCTACTTCTACCTGCAGGACGTGATGGTGCGGCCCGAGGCCGCCGATCAGGGGATCGCGTCGCAGCTGGTCGAGCGGCTGCTGGCATGGGTGCACGCGCAGGCCCCCGCCGAGGCGATCGTCGGGCTGTTCGCGAGTCCCGAAGCCGTCGGCGTCTACGAGGAGCTGGGCTTCACCGCGGCCGACGCCGACCCGCTCGGCATGACACTGCGCGTGGACGGGCA
>DASSWM010000084.1:0-7605 GCA_035704865.1 Agrococcus sp. | reverse complement strand
GAGGAGGCGATCGATCGCGCCGCGCACCGCGTGCTCGACGGCCGGGGCCGCTCGCGCTGGCGCCGCGCCATCATCGAGCTGGGCGTGTTCGGCCTCAAGCAGGCGTGGGCGAGCGTGTTCGGCGCCCTGCTGCTCGCGTGCATCCTCGCGGCGCGGCTGTGGTGGCCCGACGACGCGCCGCTCGCGCGCAACGACGCGCTCACGATCGCGGCGGTCGCGATCCAGGCGGCGATGCTCGCCTTCCGGCTCGAGACGCTGCGCGAGCTGTGGGTCGTCGCGCTCTTCCACGTCGCGGGCACCGCGATGGAGCTGTTCAAGACCGACGTCGGCTCGTGGGCGTACGAGGCTGAGGGGCTGCTGCGCATCGGCGGCGTGCCGCTGTTCTCGGGCTTCATGTACGCCGCGGTCGGCTCGTACATGGTGCGCACGATGCGCATGTTCGACCTGCGGTTCACGCGCTACCCGCCGCGGTGGGCGACCGTGCTCGTGGCGGCGGGCATCTACGCGAACTTCTTCCTGCACCACTTCTGGTGGGACGCGCGCTGGCTGCTCGTCGCGGCGGTGCTCGTGCTGTGGGGCGCGTGCACGATGCGGTTCCGCGTGCTGCGGAGCGTGCTGCGGATGCCCGTGGTCGCGGCGTTCGCGCTCGTCGCGGTCGTCATCTGGGGCGCCGAGAACATCGCCACCTTCGGCGGGGCCTGGCTCTACCCGCACCAGGCGGACGGCTGGGAGCCGGTCTCCGCCAGCAAGATCGTCAGCTGGTTCCTGCTCATGATCCTGTCGGTCGTGCTCGTGACGCTCGTGCACCGGCCGCGACCGCCCGACCTGCACGCGCGGGAGCACGACACGCCGCCCGCGGTGCGCCGAGCGGCGGCCGACGCCTGATCCAATGGCGGCACAGGGAACCCGGCCGCGTATGAGGCGGCCGGGCTTCGTGCTCTCGGCGGCGGATCGCCCCCGAAACGGGTGGAGGCCCCGAGCGGTATGAGCGTCCGGGGCCTCCGATCCTCCCGAAGGCGGATCGCCTTCCGAAGAAGGTTCGATCATCATGGAGGCTGCCCCGACGGCGCGCAAGAGCGGCGCCGGGAATGACTTCAAGCAGTGGTTGAAGGTCCGCTCGCGGCCGCCCAGCAGCGCAGCATGAGCGCCGAGCGGAAGCCGGCGCAATCGGCCGCGAGCGCCGCGAGATCGGTGATGCCGAGGCGCCCGGCGCCCTTCCGCACCGCGACGTCGCCCATGAGCAGCACGTCGGGGTCGCCCAGCCGCAGCGACAGGTAGCCGACCGTCCACGGCCCGATGCCCTTGAGCTCGAGCAGCTGCGCGCGCATGCGGGCGAGGTCGGATGCGGGGGAGACGTCGATCGCGCCCGTCGCGACCGCCTCGGCGGCACGGCGCACGGCGGCGGTCTTCGCCGCCGGGCCGCGCAGCACGTCGGCCCCCGCCGCCACCTGGGCCATGGTCGGGAAGCAGCGGTCGATGCCCGGCTCGGCCATCGCCGTCGGCAGCGGGTCGCCGAGCGCCGCGAGCAGCCCGAGCTGCAGCGTCGCGGCGGCGACCGTGATCTGCTGGCCCACGATCGCCCGCACGAGCATCTCGTGCGCGTCCGCGCACCCCGGCTGCGCGAGCGCGGGACGATCGGCGATCGCGGCCGCGAGCGCGGGCGCGCCGTGCCTGGCAGCCGCCCACGTGAGCCGCGCATCGGCCTCGTGCCGCGCATCCGCCCCGCCCAGGTCGAACAGCCGCGCGAGGTCGGGGTCGGCGGTCGCGGCGACGTCGGCCGAGACCGACGCCGCCGCCACGCGCGGCCCCGGCAGCGCCCGGCGGTAGCCGTCGGCCGTCAGCAGCTCGACGCCCGGCACCGCCCGCGGCCGCAGCCAGTCGAGGATGCCGGACGCGCCGCTCATGCCGTCGGGAACCGCGTGCGCGGCTCAGACCTCGCGGTCGCCGCGCTCGTCGAACTCGCGGCCCTCGCGCAGGCGCCGGCGCACCTCGTCGAGGTCCTCCGGGTCCATGTCCTGCTGCGCGGCCTCACGCAGCACGTCCTCGGAGAAGTCGGCGGCGGGCGCCTCCTTGCCGTGGGCGTCGATGACGTTGAGCGTGCCGGTCTCGGAGTGCTGCACGCGCAGCGGCCGGTAGAACGCCGTGCCCGTCGCGTCGACGATGTGGTAGTGCCCGTCGGCGCCCAGCTCGGCCTCGGACGGGCCCAGGTGCAGCGACGTGTCGCCCGTGCGCTTCGCGTCGGCGCGCAGCTTGACGAGCGACGCGACGGTCGCGACGACCATCGACGCGAGGATGACGAGCAGCGAGTGCCACGTCTCGATGTGGGGCACCCACTCGATCGGCTGGCCGCCGTTGATGAACGGCAGGTCGTTCGCCTCCATGGCGTGCAGGACGAGCTTCACGCCGATGAAGCCGAGGATCGCGGCGATGCCGAAGTGCAGGTACACGAGCCGGTCGAGCAGGCCGCCGAGCAGGAAGTAGAGCTGGCGCAGGCCCATGAGCGCGAAGATGTTGCACGCGAAGACCAGGAACGGGTCGGTCGTGATCGAGAAGATCGCGGGGATCGAGTCGATCGCGAACAGCAGGTCGGTCATGCCGAGCGCCAGGATCACGAGCAGGAACGGCGTGAAGAAGCGCGCGCCGTCGATGTCGACCCTCGCCTTGCCGCCGTGCCACGTGTCGGTGAAGTTGACGCGCTGCTTCATCATGCGGATGACGAAGTTGTCCTTCTCGCCGGCTTCGTCCTCGCCGCCGAACGCCTGCTTCCACGCCACGTAGACGAGGTAGGCGCCGAAGATGTAGAAGAGCCACGAGAGCGACTCGACGAGCTGCACGCCCACGACGATGAAGATGCCGCGCAGCACGATCGCGATCAGGATGCCGATCATGAGCACGCGCTGCTGCATCTCCTTCGGCACCGCGAAGCGGCTCAGGATGATGATGAAGACGAAGAGGTTGTCGACCGAGAGCGAGTACTCGAGCAGCCAGCCGGTGACGAACTCGCCGGCCTTGACGCCGTCGCCCATGAGCCACAGCACCCCGGCGAACACGAGCGCGAGCGAGACGTAGACGACGACCCAGCCGGTCGCCTCCTTCATGGAGGGCACGTGCGGCCGCTTCACGACGATGAGCAGGTCGAAGATCAGGATGGCGACCAGGATCGCCATCGAGGCGATCTCGAAGATCTGATACGGGGTCAAGCGCAGGCCTCTCGAATGGGTGCGGGAACGGACGCGAACGTCTCTCCCGCGCTGAACGCGCCCCCGCGACCGGGAGCCGCACAGGGCTCCGTGATGACGATCGCGGCGTGACGGGATACTCCCCTTCGCCGAAGACCGAGTCTAGCGGCAGCGCCGCCTAGCATGGACGCATGGCAGCGAAGTGGTCTCTCACCGGCGCCCTCCGGGGCATGTTCCAGCGCGAGACGATCACGGAGGAGACCTGGGACGAGCTCGAGACGGCGCTCATCACGGCCGACTTCGGCCCCGACATCACCGAGCAGCTCATCGACGCGCTGCGGGCCGACGTCGAGCGGCTCATGGTCGACGATCCGAAGGACCTCAAGCGCATGCTGCGCGAGCGGCTGGAGGAGCGCTTCGCCGAGTACGACCCGACGCTCTCGCTGCAGGAGCGGCCCGCCGTCATCCTCGTCGTGGGCGTCAACGGCGTCGGCAAGACGACCACGATCGGCAAGCTCTCGCGCTTCCTGGTGCGCAACGGCCAGTCGGTCGTCGTGGGCGCGGCGGACACCTTCCGCGCGGCGGCCGTCGAGCAGCTCGCGACGTGGGCGCAGCGCGCCGGCAGCGCGATCGTGCGGCCCGAGCGCGAGGGCCAGGACCCCGCATCCGTCGCCTTCCAGACCGTCGAGGCGGCGAAGGCGCACGGCCACACGATGTGCATCATCGACACCGCCGGCCGGCTGCATACGAAGGGCGGGCTCATGGATGAGCTCGGCAAGATCAAGCGCGTGATCGAGAAGCAGGCCCCGATCTCGGAGGTGCTGCTCGTGCTCGACGCGACGACCGGCCAGAACGGCGTGTCGCAGGCGCAGGCGTTCATCGAGCACGCCGGCATCACGGGTCTCGTCGTGACGAAGCTCGACGGCAGCGCGAAGGGCGGCTTCATCCTCGCGGTGCAGGAGCGCACGGGCATCCCGATCAAGCTCATCGGGCAGGGCGAGGGCATCGACGACCTGACGGGCTTCACGAGCCACGTGTTCGTCGAGCAGCTCGTCGGCTGACGCCCCTCAGTCGGAGGTGTCGGGCTGCGACAGCGCGCCCACGATCGTGAGCCTGCCGTCGTCGATGCGCGCGTGGTCCTCGGTGATCACGGTCGCGTGCGCGCCGCGCACCCACAGCAGCCCCATGGCGTCGCCGCGGCCGGCGTGGCCGACGATGCCGAAGTCGCTGCCGGGCAGCCTGCGGCCCGCGGTCCCCGGGTGGGCGGAGAGCAGCTCGGGCGTCGCGACCGCGACCGTGCCGGTCTGCACCGAGCCGTAGGCGCTCAGCACGATGGGCCCCCAGATGGTGTGCAGGCGCCGCACGAGGCCCGCGTCGAGATCCTCGCCCGCGACCAGGATCCGGCGCAGCCGCGGCGGCGCCTCGCCCGTGCGGTCGAGCTCGTCGAGGATGCCCGTGAGCTGGCTGGGCGATGCCGAGAGCACCGAGACGAAGCGCTCTCGGATGATGCGGATGCGCTCGGCCGCCGGCGTGTGCGCGGCGCTCACGAGCGTGGCCCCCGTCAGCAGCGCCATGCCGAGCAGCTGCAGGCCCTTGCCGCGGTGCGGGGGAGCGCACGCGAGCACGACGTCGGTGCCCTCGATGCCCAGCCGGTCGTGCAGGCCGGCGAGCTGCCGCAGGCCCTGGACGCCCATCGCGCCCTGCACGTGGGTCGTGATGGTGCCGGCCGCGGTCGTGAAGGGCAGCACGATGCGCGAGCGCAGGCGCGTGTGCCCGAGCCCGGCGCCGTCCCTCGTCGACCACTGCATGATCTGCTCGGCGGTGACGGTCGGGCCGCGGTGCCACGCGGGCGCGTCGCCGTCGTGGATGAGCAGCGCGTCGCGCGGCACGGCGGGCGTGAAGTCCTCGAGCACGCGGGGGCTGAGCGGCATGACGTCGAGGCCGAGCCTCGCGACCGCGATGAGGGCCACCTGCATCGCCGGGCCGCCGCAGGCCAGCACGACCGGCCGCGGGCGGCGCTCGAGCGGCTCGCGGTAGAGGGTCGCGGCGACACCCTCGGCCGCGCGCCACAGCTCGCGGAACGTCGCGCTCCAGCCGTCGACGACGAGGCCGGTGCGGTCGCCGTGCACGCGCGCGGCGTGCCGCGCGAGCGCCGTGATCGTGAAGCCGTGGGCGCGCACGCTGCGCCACAGCGACCTGGCGTGCGTCGGCGGCATGCCTCGAAGGCGCATGCGGATCCCCTCCCGCGGTTGTGCGACCAGCATGCCAGGCCCGATGCGCGCCGGTAGACTGGTGCCCACCATGGCTGCGTTCGGATCCCTCTCCTCCCGTCTCACCGAGACCCTCGCCAAGCTGCGCACGAAGGGCAAGCTCTCGGCGTCGGACGTCGACGGCACGGTGCGGGAGATCCGCCGTGCCCTGCTCGACGCCGACGTCGCGCTCGACGTCGTCAAGTCCTTCACCGCCGCGGTGCGCGAGCGGGCGCTCGGCGCCGAGGTCTCGGAGGCGCTGAACCCCGCGCAGCAGGTCGTCAAGATCGTCAACGACGAGCTCGTCGGCATCCTCGGCGGCGAGAGCCGGCAGCTGCACCTGGCGAAGCAGCCGCCCACCGTCATCATGCTCGCCGGCCTGCAGGGCGCGGGCAAGACGACGCTCGCGGGCAAGCTCGCCAAGCACCTGCGCGGGCAGGGCCACACGCCGCTGCTGGTCGCGAGCGACCTCCAGCGCCCGAACGCAGTCACGCAGCTGCAGGTCGTCGGCGGCCAGGCGGGCGTGCCCGTCTTCGCGCCTGAGCCGGGCAACGGCGTGGGCGACCCCGTGCGGGTCGCGCGCGACGGCGTCGCCGAGGCGCGGCGCAAGCAGCACGACATCGTCATCGTCGACACCGCCGGACGCCTCGGCGTCGACGCCGAGATGATGCGGCAGGCCGCCGACATCCGCGCGGCGGTGCAGCCGGACGAGGTGCTGTTCGTCATCGACGCGATGATCGGGCAGGACGCCGTCGCGACGGCGAAGGCGTTCCAGGAGGGCGTCGACTTCACGGGCGTCGTGCTGACGAAGCTCGACGGCGACGCGCGCGGCGGCGCCGCGCTCTCGATCCGCGGGCTCACCGGCACGCCGATCCTGTTCGCGTCCACGGGCGAGACGCTCGACGACTTCGAGCCGTTCCACCCCGACCGCATGGCGAACCGCATCCTCGACCTGGGCGACATCCTGACGCTCATCGAGCAGGCGCAGAAGGCCTTCGACGAGGAGGAGGCGCACCGGCTCGCCGAGTCGATCGCGACCGACGGCTTCACGCTCGAGGACTTCCTCAAGCAGATGCAGCAGCTGCGCAAGGCCGGCAACTTCAAGCAGATGCTCGGCATGCTGCCGGGCGCGAAGGGCATGCGCGAGGCGATCGACTCCTTCGACGAGCGCGAGCTCGTGCGCACCGAGGCGATCATCCAGTCGATGACGCCGCAGGAGCGCAAGCAGTCGAAGATCCTCAACGGCTCGCGCCGCCTGCGCATCGCGCGCGGCGCGGGCGTCACGGTCACCGAGGTCAACCAGCTCATGGCCCGCTTCGAGCAGGCGGCGAAGATGATGAAGACGGTCGCCAAGGGCGGCGTGCCGCAGATGCCGGGCATGGGCCCGATGCCACCCGGCATGCGGCAGCCCAAGAAGGCGCCGAAGCAGGCCAAGCAGCAGCGCCGCTCCGGCAATCCCGCCAAGCGCTCGCAGGAGCCGGTGCAGCCCGCCGCGCAGCAGGGGAGCGCCTTCGGCAAGCCGCAGGGCGAGGGTGCGTTCGGCGAGCTCTCCGGCACCGACCAGGAGGCGCTGCAGCGCATGCTCGGCAACCGCTGAGCGACCCGCACCGCATCCGCGCCTCGAGCGGCGCCGGCACCGGGGCCGCTAGCAGCCGAGCCTCGGCATGCCGCACGTCGCGCGCAGCATTTGCCAGCCCGCGCCCGCCGCTTCCGCGTACGGTGGGGCGCATGGCACGCATCATCGTCCTCGGCGCCCATGGCAGGGTCGCGCTGCACGCGCTGCGCATGCTCGCGCACGCGGAGCACACCGTCCACGGCGTCATCCGCAACGCCGACCACGCATCCGACATCGTCGAGACCGGCGCCGAGCCGGTCGTCGCCGACCTCGAGCGGCTGGACCAGAGCGGCGTCGACGAGCTCGTGCAGGGCTACGACGTCGTCGTCTGGTCGGCGGGCGCAGGCGGCGGCAGCCCCGAGCGCACGCGCGCCGTCGATCACGACGCGGCGCTGCGGGTGCTGGATGCCGTGGCCCGCTCGGGCGCGCGGCTGCTGATGGTCTCGTACTTCGGCTCGAGCCGCGAGCACGGCATCGATCCGGCCCAGGGCTTCCACGCCTACGCGGAGGCGAAGTCGCTCGTCGACGAGGCCATCCGCGACTCCGGCGCCGACTGGGTGAT
>DASSWM010000083.1:0-5440 GCA_035704865.1 Agrococcus sp. | reverse complement strand
TGAGCAGCCGCTCCGCGAGCGACGCGGCGAAGTCGAGCTCGCCAGCCATCGCCCGCTCGGTGACGGCCGCGACGTGCCGCTCGGCGTCCGGGCCGACGGCGCGTGCGAGCACCTCGATCACCTCGTCGCGGATGAGCGTCGAGTCGACGTCGGTGACGACCAGCACGGGGCCGCCCGCCATCGCGTCGACGGGCGCGCCCGCCGCTGCACCGCCGGCCGTCACTGGCGGATCTTCATGCCCTTGGGCACCGTGACGATGCCGGAGGCGGAGATCGAGAAGCCGCGCGCGCGGTCGAGGTCGTGGTCGACGCCGATCTGCACGCCGGGCCCGATCTCGACCTCCTTGTCGATGATGGCGCGCCGCACGACGGCGCCCGCGCCGACGTGCACGAAGTCGAACAGGATCGCGTCGGAGACCGTCGCGCCCGCGTCGACCGTGCACCAGGGCGAGACGACGCTGCGCACGATCGACGCGCCCTGCACGACCGACCCGGCACCGACGATCGCCTCGTTGACGTCGGCGGCGCGACCCCACGCATCCCTCGTGAACTTCGCGGGCGGCGCGTTCACCGTCTGCGTGTAGATCGGCCACTCGCGGTTGTAGAGGTTGAAGATCGGCAGCGCCGAGATGAGATCCATGTGCGCGTCGAAGAACGACTCGATCGTGCCGACGTCGCGCCAGTAGTACTTGTCGCGCTCGGTCGCGCCGGGCACCGTGTTGTTCTTCAGGTCATACATCGCCGTCTCGCCGCGCTCGACGAACCACGGGATGATGTCGCCGCCCATGTCGTGGCCCGAGCCCTCGGTGCCGTTGTCGACGCTGACGGCCTCGACGAGCGAATCCGCGTCGAAGACGTAGTTGCCCATCGAGGCGAGCACCTCGCCGGGCGCGACGACGAGGTCGGATGCGTCGGCGGGCTTCTCGTGGAAGGCGCGGATGAAGCCGGGACGGTCGGCGTCCTCCTCGATCACGCCGAACTGGTTTGCCAGCTCGAGCGGCTGGCGGATGCCGGCGACCGTGGCGCGCGCGCCGGAGGCGATGTGCGCCTCGATCATGTCGCGGAAGTCCATGCGGTAGACGTGGTCGGCGCCGACCACCACCACGATGTCGGGCTTCTCGTCGGCGATGAGGTTGAGCGACTGGAAGATCGCGTCGGCCGAGCCGGCGAACCAGTGCTTGCCCGTGCGCTGCTGGGCGGGCACCGAGGTGACGTAGGAGTTGAGCATCGACGACATGCGCCACACGGTGGAGACGTGGCGGTCGAGCGAGTGCGACTTGTACTGCGTCAGCACCACGATCTGCCGCAGGCTCGAGTTGATGAGGTTCGAGATGGCGAAGTCGATCAGCCGGTAGGCGCCGCCGAAGGGCACCGCCGGCTTGGCCCGGTCGGCGGTCAGTGGCATGAGCCGCTTGCCCTCGCCGCCGGCGAGCACGATGCCGAACACCTTCTTGTCCATGGCCACACCCTACGGGGGCGAGGTGTGCGGGGCCAGGACTCCGCCGTGCGGACCGGTGCGGACGGCGCTGGCGTACTGTGAGGGCCATGCGCGTCGACCTGCTCACCAAGGAGTACCCGCCGGCCGTCTACGGCGGCGCCGGAGTGCACGTCACCGAGCTCGTGAAGGCGCTGCGGCGCTCGATCGAGGTGCAGGTGCGCTGCTTCGGCCAGCCGCGCGACGAGCAGGACACGACCGCCTACGAGGTGCCCGCGGAGCTCGCCGACGCCAACGGCGCGCTGCAGACGCTCGCGGTCGACCTGCAGATCGCCGACGCGGTCGCGGGCACCGACGTCGTGCACTCCCACACCTGGTACGCGAACGAGGCGGGCAGGCTCGCGCAGGCGCTGCACGGCGTGCCGCACGTCGTGAGCGCCCACTCGCTCGAGCCGCTGCGGCCCTGGAAGGCCGAGCAGCTCGGCGGCGGCTACCGCATCTCGAGCGACATCGAGCGGCGCGCCTACGAGGCCGCCGACCGCGTGATCGCCGTCTCGAACGGCATGCGCGCCGACATCCTGCGCTCCTACCCGTCGCTCGACCCCGAGCGGGTCGTGACGATCTACAACGGCATCGACCTCGACGCGTGGGCGCCGAACCCCGACGCCGACCGCGCCCGCGAGCTCGGGCTCGACCCGACGCATCCGTCGGTCGTCTTCGTCGGCCGCATCACGCGCCAGAAGGGGCTGCCTCACCTGCTGCGCGCCGCTCGCGCGCTGCCGGAGGACGTGCAGCTGATCCTGTGCGCCGGCGCGCCCGACACGCCCGAGATCATGGCGGAGGTCAAGGCGCTCGTCGCTGAGCTGCAGACGACGCGCGAGGGGGTCGTCTGGATCGACGACGTGCTGCCGCGCGAGGACCTGCGGGCGCTGCTGACCCACGCGACCACGTTCGTGTGCCCGAGCGTCTACGAGCCGCTCGGCATCGTGAACCTCGAGGCGATGGCGTGCGGCGCGCCCGTGGTCGGCAGCGGCACGGGCGGCATCCCAGAGGTGATCGAGGACGGCGTGACGGGCTTCGTCGTGCCGATCGAGCAGGTGCAGGACGGCACCGGCACGCCCACCGATCCCGCGCGCTACGAGGCCGACCTGGCCGACGCGCTCACCCGCATGCTCGCCGACCCAGAAGCGGCGAAGCGGATGGGAGAGGCCGGCAGGGAGCGCGCCCGCGAGCACTTCGACTGGGGCCGCATCGCCGAGGAGACCCGCGCGCTGTACGCGACGGTCATCGCCGAGCACGGCGCAGGCGCGCACGGCGCCGCCGAGCAGCAGCCGACCGGGACGCCGTAGCCCCTCGGCGCCCGCGCGCCAGCGCGGCGGAGGGCTCCGCGCTCGATAGGCTCGCGGTCATGGCCAGCGTCCTCGAGCTCACCGACGTCTCGTTCGTCCGCAACGGCAACCGCATCCTCGACTCGATCAGCTGGCAGGTCGACGAGACCGACCGCTGGGTGATCCTCGGCCCCAACGGCGCCGGCAAGTCGACGATCCTGCAGCTCGCGGCCGCGAACACGCATCCCACCTCCGGCACGGTGCACGTGCTGGGGGAGCGGATCGGCAAGGTCGACGTCTTCGAGCTGCGCACCCGCATCGGCCTCGCGGCCACGGGGCTCGCGCGCCGCATCCCCGGGCACGAGCGGGTCGGCGACGTCGTGCTCACCGCCGCCTACGCCGTGACCGGCCGCTGGCACGAGCGCTACGAGTCGTTCGACCTCGAGCGGGCTGCCGAGGTGATGGATGCGTGGGACCTCACCGAGCTCTCCACCCGCACGTTCGGCACGCTCTCCGACGGTGAGCGCAAGCGCGTGCAGATCGCGCGCGCCGTCATGACCGATCCCGAGCTCATGCTGCTCGACGAGCCGGCCGGCAGCCTCGACCTCGGGGCGCGCGAGTCGCTGCTCGAGTCGCTCGAGGACTACGCGTCGAGCGACCTGGCGCCGGCGATCGTGATGGTGACGCACCACGTCGAGGAGATCCCGCCGGGCTTCACGCACGCGATGCTGCTCGCCGACGGGCGCATCACGGCGGCGGGCCCGCTCGCCGAGGTGCTCACCGACCAGAAGCTGACCGAGACGTTCGGCGTGCCGCTGCAGGTGCAACAGGACGCCGGCCGCTGGCGCGCCCGCGCCAAGCGCTGACGCTGCCCCACCACCCGAACGACCTGATACAATCGTCTGTCGGCCCGCAAGTTGGCCGTAGACTTTCCGCGCCCGAGCGACCAAGGACTGCAATGAAGACCGAGATCCACCCCGACTACAAGCCGATCGTGTTCCGCGACCTCGCCTCGGGCGAGACGTTCCTCACGCGCTCGACGGTGTCCAGCGACAAGACGATCGAGCTGGACGGCGAGACCTACCCGGTCATCGACGTCGAGATCTCGTCGGCCTCGCACCCGTTCTACACGGGCAAGCAGCGCATCATGGACTCGGCCGGCCGCGTCGAGAAGTTCAAGAACCGCTACAAGGGCTTCGGCGGCTGATCGCAGCTGTCTGCACGGAGGGCGTCGGGCTTCGGCTCGGCGCCCTTCGTCGTCCCGCCGGCAGGCCGCGCGGGCAGACTGCCCGGCCCGCTGCCCGCCGCGCCGAGAGCGAAGGCGAGGGCTGCGGCTAGGGCTGCAGCTAGGGCTAGGGCTAGAGCGCCCGCTGCCTATGCGCGCAGCGGCCAGCCGCGGCCGGCGCTGAAGGACGGGTCGGTGCGGCGGCGGAACTGCTCGAAGTCGACCGCCTGCTCGTCGGCCCACGTGACCGTCAGGTCGTGCAGCGAGATCGGGTCGATGCGCAGCTCGGCGAACCTCGCGGCCATCGCCTGCGCGACGCGGCCCGCCGCGATCGCGTCGGCGCTGGCGTCGTGCGCGTCGAGCAGCTCGACGCCGTACACCTCGGTCGCGATCTGCAGCGTGCGCTTGCCGCGGCGGAACCGGTCGAGCCGGCGGTCGAGGATCATCGGGTCGATCACGGGCTTCGCGACGAGCGGCTCGTGCCCGTGCCTGCGGCACTCGGCCTCGAGCAGCGAGATGTCGTAGGCGGCGTTGAACGCGCACACCGCGAGGCCCTGCGCGAAGTAGCCCGCGAGCACGTCACGGATCTCGCAGACGGACGTCAGCGCATCCGCCCCCTCTGCCCGTGCGCGCTCGGTCGTGATGCCGTGGATCGCGATCGACCCCTCGGGGATCTCGATGCCGGGGTTGACGATCCAGCTGCGCTCCTCGACCACGGCGCCCGAGCCGTCGAGCACGCCCACGTAGGCGGTGACGATGCGCGCCTCGGCCGGGTCGACACCCGTCGTCTCGAGGTCGAACACGACGAGCCGGTCGACCCAGCGCCCGGGAGCATCGGGGCTCACCTCGAGGATGGGGCGGTGCAGCTGCGTCTCGGTCATGGCCCCACGGTATCCGCGGCCACCCACAGCCGCCGGTAGGCTCGGCGGGTGGCTGTGGATGATCGACGCGCGGACGACGCGCCCGAGCGCGCCGCAGTCGCCTCGCCCTACCGCCGGCTGCTCGAGGCGCTGCCGCAGCGCGAGCTCGAGACGACGGTCGAGGGCGTGCGCACGGCCGTGTTCGAGTACGGCGAGGAGTCGGCGCCGCCGATCGTGTTCGTGCACGGCTTCCGCGGCGACCACCACGGGCTCGAGCCCATCGCCGCGCACCTGCCCGGCTTCCGCGTCATCGCGCCCGACCTGCCGGGCTTCGGATCGTCGGATGCGCTGCCGCACGCCACGATCGAGGCGTACGCCGCGTGGCTGCGGGCGTTCGTCGCCGCCGTGCCCGCCGGCCCGGACGGGCGGCGGCCCGCCGTGCTCGGCCACTCGTTCGGCTCGATCGTCGTCGCGCATGCCGCGGCGCGCAGCGCCGACCGCGGCCCCGGGGGAGCCGACGGTGCAGACGCCGACGGTCTCGACGCCTCGCGCATCGTGCTCGTCAACCCGATCGCGACGCCTGCGCTCGCCGG
>DASSWM010000082.1:0-5448 GCA_035704865.1 Agrococcus sp. | reverse complement strand
CAGGCCGTCACCGGCACGAGCCGCTCGAGGGAGTCGTCGACCGGTGCACCGGCGCCGAGCCAGAGCAGCGCGCCCAGCACGCCGAGCGCTGCGGGCACGAGCCGCACGACCGTGACGGTCACGAGCCCGCGGTCGAGCGTGCGCAGGCGCAGCTCCTGGATGAGCAGCGCGAGCCCGCACAGCGCCGACACGAGCGCGATGACGCCGAACGTGCCGACGGCGAGCCCGTCCTGGCGGAGCGCGATGCTCCACAGCAGCACCGGCAGGCCCCAGATGGCGGTGAGCGCGAGCGAGCCGAGCGTCCACAGCAGGAACGGCACCGCCAGGATCCGCTGCCACGCGCTCGCCCCGCTGCGCTCGCCGCGGAGCGTGAGCGCGAGGTGCCGCGGCGCGGTGAGCGCGAGCGCATCGCGCACCGCGTGCTCGCCGCGGAACGCGGCCGCCTCCATGCGCCACCAGTCGTCGGCCGTGAAGCTCGAGCGGTGGGCGGCGTAGCCCGCGGCGCTCATGCCTGCCACCGCTCGACCGGGGGCGCGACCGTCACGAGCAGCGACGGCTGCTCCTGCCAGGGCGTGCCGTCGTGGTCGAGGCCCGCGGGACGCGCCGTCGCGACGACCGCCTCGGCGTAGGGCCGGAAGGCCTCGATGCCGTTCGCCGGCAGCGGGCCGAGCGTCGCGACGACCGAGCCGCCCGGTCGCACGGCGAGCCACTGCACGAGCGAGTAGGGCTGCCCCTGCCGCTCCGCGAGCACCTGCATGCGGATGCACGCGCCGAGGCCCGGCAGCTCGAGCACGTCATGCCTCGGCGGCAGCGTGGCCGGCGGCTCGAGCACGCGGCGCTGCGCCGGCTCGTCGAGCGGCTCGTCGAGCACGTCGAAGCGCAGCACGGCGAGCGCGGGAGCGTCGGGCGAGCGCACGGCGAGCGTGTAGGTGGCGGTCGGCGCGACATCCGTGCGCACGTGCTCGAGCCAGGCGGTGGCGGCCTCGGGGGAGTCGAGCAGCCCGCTCTCGTGCGCGGCGATCCGCTCGAGCTCGGTGGCAGCCCAGCCGGGGTGCTGCTCGCCGAGCGCGCCGTCGCGCGGCACCTCGATCGTCAGGCTCGGGTCGTAGTCGACGGCGATGCCGGGCATCAGGGCTCCCAGGAGAACGTGGCGACGTGCGTGTCGATGAGCGCGATCCAGCGCTCGAGCACCTCGTCGTCGGCGGACAGGTCGGTCGGATGCGTGATGACGGCCGTGAGCTGCACGGCACGGCGCTTCTCGGTGCCGGGGATGGGCATCATGTAGACGATCGATGTGGTCGCGGCGGTGTCGCCGTCGAGGGTGACGTCGCGCCGCTCGACCCAGCGCACGATCCTGCCCGTGTCGTCGAGCGGCCGCGCGCCCCTGCGACGGATCGCGTCGACCACGACCTCCGCCACGGACGCCTCGGGCGTGCCGACGCGCTCGATCCCGGTGATCGTGGCGGGTAGGAACAGGCTCTGGGGCGTGCCCTCGCCGGGCATGATCACGAGGAACGCGCGCTGCTCGCGCAGGTGCCGGTATGCCGTCGCTGCCTGCGCGCGCAGCTGCACGAGCAGCTCCGGCCTGCCGGCGACCGCGAGCTTCTTCGCGGCCTCGTCGAGCAGCTGGCGCTGGCCCTGCTCGTCGGGACGATGCGCTGTCCAGCCCTGCGGCAGCAGCATCCGGAAGGCGGGCACGGTGCCGCCGCCTCGCAGCAGCGTGCGCAGATCGGTCACGGTTGCACCCCCGCCGTCCACCGTATCGGCGCGACGCGGCGCCGACCTGACGCGCCGGGCGCTCAATACGTCGGCCAGCGCAGCTGCTCGTACGTGCCGCCGGCGCTCGTGCCGAGCTGGATGGTGTCGCGCACCATCCCGGGGATGACGCCGAAGTAGTTGCCGACGGCGTCGGCGGTGTAGGCGATGGCCCAGGGCGCGTGGCCGATGTCGCCCAACGCCGTCCAGGTGTCCTCGCCGTGCTTCGAGATGAACTGCGCGAACATCTGCCCGCCCTCGCCCGCGAGGTATCCCGCCTCGGGAGCGAGGCCGCGCATGTTCGAGACCCAGGTGGCGGGACTGACGCCCGAGCCGGTGAGCGACAGGCTCCAGCGGGCCGCATCGTCGCCGAAGCTCATGCCGCCGGAGAGCCCGACCCAGCTCTTGAGGCCGGTCTTGACGCCGCCGGAGGCGAAGTCGCCGATCGCGCCGAACGGCAGCACGCCCACGATCGCGAAGGCGAGGTCCCAGCCGCTCGCGTCGCCGCGGCAGAACTGGTAGATCGTGAGCCCGAGGGCGATGACGCCGACGATGAGGGCGAGCAGGCCCACGATGGGACCGCCGATGATGAGCGCCAGCACGGCGAGCACGAGGCCGGCGATCGAGAGCACCGTCTGCAGGAACTCGACCAGGCCGTCGAGGTTGTCCTTCCAGCTGTCCTCGATGCCCTCGTCGTTCGACTGCTCGATGCCCTTGCAGGCATCCTCGAACTCCTGCCACCAGGTGCTGTAGACGTCGTCGAAGTCGTCGGCCTCGCGCTTCCAGGCCGCGTACGCGGCGTCGCGCTCGTCGCGGGCGGTCGTGACGGCATCGCCGTGCTGCTCCTCCGCGAGCTTCCTGCCCTCCTCGTCCGCGCCGTCGTCGGGGTAGTCGACCGGCGCCGACTCGGCATCGGCGACCGCGGTCACCTTCGACTCGAAGATCTTCCAGAGGCGCTCGCACTCGGGCACGATCGTGCGCATGCTCGACTGCGCGGTCTCGAGGGCTGTGCCGTAGTCGCGCACGAACGGGCCGACGTCCTGGTACAGCGAGCCGGCCTTGTCGAGCTCCTGGTAGACCTCCTTCGAGGACTCCTTGAGCTTGTCGACCCAGGCGCCCTCCTGCTCGGCGCCGTCCTCGAGCAGCTGCTGCATCGTGCCGGAGGCGAGCACCATCTTGGCGCCCAGCTGCACGATCGCCCTGCCGCGCTCGACGATGCTGCCGGCGTCGCCGTCGAGCACCTCGATGTCGTGGTCGTCGGGAGACTGCTGCATCACTCCTCCTCCATGCCGTTCGCGATGTCCTGGTCGCCCTGCTTCCAGCCCTCGAGCACCTTCGTGGCGTTGTCG
This sequence comes from Agrococcus sp., assembly GCA_035704865.1. GTDB lineage: Bacteria > Actinomycetota > Actinomycetes > Actinomycetales > Microbacteriaceae > Agrococcus. Next base: position 2,344 of record DASSWM010000082.1, on the reverse strand, counting down.
CGCACGGTCTCGAGGCCTTCGCGCAGCTGCTTGCGGCGGTCGTCCCACTGCGACTCGAAGTCGCTCACGGCGTTCTGCAGGCGCTCCTCGCCGTCGGGGCGGCCGACGGCGGCGACGAGATCCTCGCGGCGGGCCGAGGCCTGCTCGAACTCCTCCACGATCTGGCTGACTCGCTCCTGCAGGGTCTCGAGCATGCCGTAGCTGACTTTGATGTTCACGGGTGCTCCAAGGTCGAAGTGATGCAACCTCACCGTATGCACTCCGCGCTCCGCCCGCGATGGGGACCTCTGCCCATCGCCGCCGCGCGGCGCCCCGGCGTCAGTCGCGGTCGTCGATGCGCGTCGGCCGCGGGCTGACCGGCAGCACCAGCAGCAGGCCCGCCGCGAGCACGATCACGATGCCGAGGATGCCGAAGCGGGTGTCGCCCGTGAGCCCGACGAACGCGCCGAACAGGGATGCGGTGAGGAACGAGACCGAGCGGCCGGTCGTGGCGTAGAGGCCGAACATCTCGCCCTCGCGGCCCTCGGGCGTGATGCGCGCCATGAACGAGCGCGACGCCGACTGCACGGGCCCGACGAAGGTCGCGAGCGCGAGCCCGCAGACCCAGAACATGTCCTTGCCCTCGACGAGCATGACCGCCGAGCCGGAGGCGACGAGCACGAGGAGCGAGATGATGATGACGATCTTGGGGCCGAAGCGGTCGTCGGCCCAGCCGCCGACGAAGGTGCCGATGCCGGCGGTGACGTTCGCCGCGATCGCGAAGAGGATGACCTCGGTCGAGGTGAAGCCGAACACCTGCGCCGCGATGATGGCGCCGAAGGTGAACACGCCCGAGAGGCCGTCGCGGAAGACCGCGGAGGCGATCAGGAACAGCAGCGTCTTCGGCGCGCGGCGGCCGATGCGGCCGATCGTGCGGAAGAGGATGCGGTACGACTCGACCATGCTGACGCGCGCGGGGGCCGCGCCCGTCGGCGGCACCTCCGGCACGCGGAAGAGCAGCGGAAGCGCGAACACGAGGAACCACACGGCGCTCGCGAGCACCGCGAGGCGCACGTCGAGCCCGCCGCCGTCGCGCCCGAAGGGCACGTTCAGGATGCCGTGGCCCGCCGACCCGCCGTCGACGATCGGGAAGATGAACAGCACGAGCAGCAGCCCGAGCAGCACGATGCCGCCCACGTAGCCCATGCCCCAGCCGAAGCCGGAGGTGCGGCCCAGCGACTCCTTCGTCGACACCTGATGCAGCATCGCGTTGTAGTTGACGCCCGCGAACTCGAAGAAGAGGTTGCCGGCCGCCAGCAGGGCCGCGCCGAGCCAGATGTAGCCCGGCACGGGGGCGACGAAGAACATCCCGACCATCGCCAGGATCGTCAGCCCCGTGTTGACCGCGACCCACAGCTTGCGCCGCCCGCCGCCGTCCGAGCGCTGCCCCACGATGGGCGCGAGCAGCGCCACGAGGATGCCCGCGATCGCCACCGCCCACGCCACGATCGACGCGTTGCCGGCGAGCGCGCGCGTGAGCTCGGGCGAGCCGCCCTCGCCCGCCGCGTCGACGATCGCCGCGTCCACGAAGAGCCCGGAGGCGAGGTAGGTGCTGAAGACGAACGTCGTCACGACCGCGTTGAACGAGGCCGAGCCCCAGTCCCACATCGCCCACGCGCGGGCGCGGCGGCCGAGCTCGCGGCGCGTGACGGGCTCGACGCCGATCTGCGCGGGCTGCACGAGCTCGTCGGGCGACGGCCGGGCGGTGACGGATGCCTCGTGCGGCTCGTGAGGGACGCTCATGGCTCGAGCGTAGGCCGCGCGGGTGGCCTGCCGGTGACGACCCGGCGACGGATGCGGTTCGTCACGCATCCGCCCTGGGCGCGAGCGGCGCGCGGTGCGACAATCGCGATGTGGAGATCACGCAGACGCTGCTCCCGGGTGTGGGGATGCGCTACGACATGACCACGGCCCGAGGCGTGCCGCTGAGCGTGGTCGTGCATCGCGAGGGGCAGGCGGATCTGCACGTGCGCGACCGCGACGACCCGGACGACGTGCGCTTCTCGCTCGCGCTCGACGAGGACGAGGTGGATGCGCTCGCCGAGGTGCTCGGCGCGGCCCGCATCGCCGAGGGGCTGCTCGACGTGACGCGCGAGATCCCCGGGCTCGAGTCCGCCCGCATCGGGCTGCACGCCGGCTCGCCCTACGCCGGGCACCCGCTCGGCGCGACGAAGGCCCGCACGCTCACCGGCTGCTCGATCGTCGCGGTCGTGCGCGACGACGACGTGATCGCTGCGCCGGGCCCCGACACCCGGCTCGAGGCCGGCGACTCGCTCGTGGTGGTCGGCTCCGCTGCGGGCATCGA
>DASSWM010000081.1:0-3547 GCA_035704865.1 Agrococcus sp. | reverse complement strand
GGTGCGCCTCCAGCATCGCGGACGTGCCGCGAGCGGGCACGGGCGACCCCGTCGCGAGCACGACGGCGTCCGCGGCCCAGCCGCCCGCATCCGTCTCGACCTCGACGCCGGAGCCCGTCGCGCGCACCCGGCGCACCGCGGCGCGCGCGATGCCGCCGCCGTGCTCGCGCAGCTCGGCCGCGAGCGCGTCGAGCACCGCCATCGGCTGCAGCTGCGCCTGATCGGCCAGGTGGATCGCGCCGGCGGTCGCGAACGGCAGCCGCTCGGCCCCGCCGTGCTCGACCGGCAGCCCGAGCGATCGCGCCGCCTGCAGCTCGCGCTCGAGCGAGCGAGCGCCGTCGCCCGTCGACGCGTACGAGACCGCGGGGCGCCGCTCGGCCGGCTCGCCGCGCCGCTCGAGCAGCGCGAGCAGGTGGTGCTGGCCCTCGAGCGAGCCCTCGACGAACGCGCGCACGGCGTCGCGCCGCGCGAGGCTCAGGATGCGGTGCAGGCGATCGCCCTGCAGCAGGCTGAGCTTCGCGGTCGTGTTGCCGGTCGCGACGGCGCCGGGCTCGCGCGCCTCGAGCACGACGACGCTCGCGCCCTGCGCCGCGAGCGCCGCGGCGGTCGCGAGGCCCGTGATGCCTGCCCCGACGACCACGACGTCGGGCCGGCGCTGGGTCGCATCGTCGAAGCCGATCGTGGGGCCGGTGGACTGCCAGAGCGAGCGCATGTCCCCCACTCAACGCCGCCGCGGTGCGATGCACAAGGGATGCTTCCTGGGAGTCTGGCGCCATCGGCGGCGGCGACCCGCACCGACGCCGCAGGGCGGGAACCCGGTGAGGTCCCCGCCCTGCGGCTGCGGTCCAGAGGGTGCGGCTGCGCCGCGCGCTCCTCGACCTGCGTCAGGTCAGCGCTGGGCGCTGCCGTCGACGTAGTCGGCGTCCGGCTGCTCCCACGCGAACAGCGCGCGCAGCTGCTTGCCGGTCGCCTCGATCGGGTGGCCCTCGGCCTTGGCCCGCAGCGCCTGGAACTCGGGGCCGCCCGCGTCCTGGTCGCCGATGAAGCGCTCGGCGAAGGCACCCGTCTGGATGTCCTTCAGCACCGCCTGCATGTTCTCCTTCACGCGCTCGTCGACGACGCGCGGGCCGGAGACGTAGTCGCCGTACTCGGCCGTGTCGCTGACCGACCAGCGCTGCTTGGCGATGCCGCCCTCCCACATGAGGTCGACGATGAGCTTGAGCTCGTGCAGCACCTCGAAGTACGCGATCTCCGGCTGGTAGCCGGCCTCGGTGAGGGTCTCGAAGCCGTACTGCACCAGCTGCGAGACGCCGCCGCACAGCACGGCCTGCTCGCCGAACAGGTCGGTCTCGGTCTCCTCGGTGAAGGTCGTCTTGATGCCGCCGGCGCGCAGGCCGCCGATCGCCTTCGAGTACGACCAGGCCGTCTGCCAGGCCGAGCCCGACGCATCCTTCTCGACGGCGACGATCACGGGCACGCCGCGGCCGGCCTCGAACTCGCGGCGCACGGTGTGGCCCGGGCCCTTGGGCGCGACGAGCACGACGTCGATGCCCTCGGGCGCCTCGATGTAGCCGAAGCGCACGTTGAAGCCGTGGCTGAAGACGAGCGTCTTGCCCTCGGCCATGTGCTGCGCGACCTCGTCGTTGTAGATGTGGCGCTGGTGCTGGTCCGGCGCGAGCAGCACGACGACGTCGGCCCACTCGGCGACCTCGGCGGGCGTGCCCACCTCGAAGCCCGCCTCGGCGGCCTTCGCGCGGCTCTTGGACTCCGGCTGCAGGCCGACGCGCACCTCGACGCCCGAGTCGCGCAGGTTCTGCGCGTGCGCGTGGCCCTGCGAGCCGTAGCCGATGATGGCGACCTTCTTGCCCTGGATGATGCCGAGGTCGGCACCGTCGTCGTAGATGACCTCAGTCATGGTCTCTCCTCTTCGTGGATCTTGGGTTCGGATGCGTTGCGCACGCGGGTGCGCGGGGTCGGGTGCCGGTCGGGTGCGGTGCCGCTCCGTCGGGCGGCGCGCGCCGCGAGGCGGCCCCGCGCCGGCCGGCTCAGCGGCCGTCGCCCTTCAGCACGCGCTCGCTGATGGACTTGCCGCCGCGCCCGATGGCCAGCAGGCCCGACTGCGCGATCTCCTTCACGCCGTACGGCTCGAGCAGCCGCAGCAGCGCCTGGCACTTGGGCGAGTCGCCCGTGACCTCGATCACGAGCGCGTCGGTCGTGACGTCGACGACGCGGGCGCGGAACAGCGTCGCGGCCTCGAGGATCTGCGAGCGGGTCGAGTTGTCGACCTTCACCTTGATGAGCATGTGCTCGCGCTGCACCGACTGGCCGGGCTCGAGCTCGACGATCTTCACGACGTTCACGAGCTTGTTCAGCTGCTTCGTGACCTGCTCGAGCGGCAGCTGGTCGACGTCGACGACGACCGTGATGCGGCTCAGGCCCGGCACCTCGGTGCGGCCGACCGCGAGCGAGTCGATGTTGAAGCCGCGGCGGGCGAACAGCGCGGCGACGCGCGTCAGCAGGCCGGGCTTGTCCTCCACCAGGAGCGACAGGACGTGCGTGCTCATCACTCCTCCTCCCACACCGGGCTGTGATCCTTGGCGTACTGCACGAACGAGTTGGACACGCCCTGCGGCACCATCGGCCACACCATCGCGTCCTTCGACACGATGAAGTCGATCACCACCGGCCGGTCGTTCGTCTCGAGCGCGAGCTTGATCGCCGGGTCGATCTCCTCCGGCTTCGTGACGCGGATGGAGAGGCAGCCGTAGGCCTCGCCGAGCTTCACGAAGTCGGGGATCATCTTCGCGTCGGCGCCCGTCTCGAGGTCGGTGAACGAGTGGCGGCCCTCGTAGAACAGGCTCTGCCACTGCCGCACCATGCCGAGCGACGAGTTGTTGATGATCGCGACCTTGATCGGGATGTCGTTGAGCGTGCAGGTGGCGAGCTCCTGATTGGTCATCTGGAAGCAGCCGTCGCCGTCGATCGCCCACACGACGCGCTCGGGCTCGGCGACCTTCGCGCCCATCGCGGCGGGCACCGCGTAGCCCATCGTGCCGGCGCCGCCGGAGTTGAGGAACGAGTTCGGGCGCTCGTACTGGATGAACTGCGCCGTCCACATCTGGTGCTGGCCGACGCCCGCGGCGTAGACCGCCTCTGGGCCGGTGAGCTCGCCGATGCGCTGGATGACGTGCTGCGGCGAGAGCTTGCCGTCGCTCGGCTCGGTGAAGCCGAGCGGGAAGCGCTCGCGCAGGCCGTGCAGCCGCTCCCACCAGTCGGTGAGGTCGGGGCGCTGGTCGGCAGCGAGCTCCTGGAACGCGATCGACAGGTCGGCGAGCACGTCGCGCACGTCGCCCACGATCGGCACGTCCGCCGTGCGGATCTTGGAGATCTCGGCAGGGTCGACGTCGACGTGGATGACCTTCGCGCCGGGCGCGAACTCGTTCACCTTGCCCGTGACGCGGTCGTCGAAGCGCGCGCCGAGCGCGATGATGAGGTCGCACTCCTGGAACGCGAGCACCGCCGGCACGGCGCCGTGCATGCCGGGCAT
>DASSWM010000080.1:0-3204 GCA_035704865.1 Agrococcus sp. | reverse complement strand
CGATCGCCTTCCGCAGCACGCCGAGGTGCTGCGACTCGTTGGGGCAGTGCGCCATCGTGGCCGGGTCCTCGACGCCGGTCACGAGGATCTGCGCTGCCGGGAACTGCGTCACCAGGTCGGCGATGAACGGGATGGATCCGCCGATGCCGGCCTCGACCGGCTCCGCGCCCCACGCATCCGCCATCGCGCGCTTGGTCTCGGTCGCGCCCCAGCCGCTCGTGTCGACGAGGAACGGGTCGCCGAGGTCGACGCTGTCGTACTCGATGGCCGCACCGAACGGCGTGTGCGCGCGGATGTGCCGCTGCAGCGCCGCGAAGGCGTCGGCCGACGACTGGCCCGGCGCGATGCGGGCCGAGAGCCGGAAGCGCACCGTCGGCAGGATCGTGTTGGATGCGTCGGGGACGCTGGGCGCGTCGACGCCCGTGATGGTGATGGCCGGCTTCGCCCACATGCGCGAGAGCACAGGGCCCGAGCCGATGAGGTCGACGCCCTCGAGCACGCCCGCCTCGTCGCGCACGTGCGCCTCGCTCTGCTCGGGCACGTCGAGGTCGGCCTCCGTCAGGCCCTCGACGGCGACCGAGCCGTCCTCGTGCCAGAAGCTCGCGGCGAGCTTCGCGAACGCCATCATCGCGTCGGGCACGGCGCCGCCGAACATGCCGGAGTGGCTCGCGTGCTCGAGCGTCGTGACGCGCACGTTGAAGGCGGCGTTGCCGCGCAGCGCGACCGTGAGCGAGGGGATCTCGGTCGACCAGTTGTCGCTGTCGGCCACCACGATGAGGTCGGCGCTCAGCACGTCGGCGTGCAGCTCGAGGAAGCGCTTGAAGGAGCGCGAGCCGTGCTCCTCCTCCCCCTCGATGAACAGCGCGATGCCCACCTCGGGGTCGGCGACCTCGGCGATCGCGCGGACGGCGGCGATGTGCGTGATGACGCCCGCCTTGTCGTCGGAGGCGCCGCGGCCGTAGAGACGGCCGTCGATCTCGGTGGGCTCGAACGGGGGCGTGCGCCACAGCGCCTCGTCGCCCCACGGCTGCACGTCGTGGTGCGCGTAGAGCAGCACGGTGGGCTTGCCGTTCCTCGCCGCGCGGGTCGCGAGCACGGCCGGCTGGCCGAGCGTGTCGGTGTCGCCGATGGGCGCGCGCTCGATCGAGACGCGCTCGAAGACGCCCGTCCCCTCGGCGAGCGCGGCGACCGCCTCGGCGCTCGCCTGCACGTGCGCGGGGTCGTAGGCGTCCCACGCGACGGACGGGATGCGCACGAGCGACTTGAGGTCCTCGAGCGCGCGGTCGAAGCCGGCGTCGACGGCGGCGAGCACGGCGCGGTCGCGGTCGGTCAGCGGCGCCTCGCCGACGGCGGCGGCTCGATCGGAGCCGTGCTGATCGGGGGCAGGGGCAGCGGGGGGAGCGGTCATGCGGTCGATCCTAGGCGGCGCCGGTGCACCCCCGCGGCGGTAGGATGGGCTGATCCCCGTTCGATGTCGAGAAGGACCTCCCGTGCCGCTGTTCAGCCGCTCCGATTCCAGCAAGGCTCAGCCCGAGTCCGAGTCCCAGGCTGACGCCGAGCGCCGTCGCACGCCCAAGCAGTCGGAGCAGGTCGCGCGCAACCGCCGCCCCCTCGTGCCCGAGGACCGCAAGGAGGCGAAGCGCCAGATGCAGGACAAGATGCGCGCCGAGCGGGAGAAGGCGCGCCTGGGCTTCGAGCGCGGTGACGACAAGTACCTGCCTGCGCGCGACAAGGGCCCGGTGCGCCGGTACGTGCGCGACTTCGTCGACGCGCGCCTGTCGATCGGCACGCTCGCGATGCCCATGATGATCGTCGTGCTCGTGCTGACGTTCATCAACGACCCGCAGTGGCGCCTGATCGCCAACATCGTGCTGTGGGGATTCGTCGCGGTCGTCGTGCTCGACTCGATCCTCATGGCGTGGCAGCTGCGTCGCGCGATCCGCGCGAAGTTCGGCGCGAAGGATGCGAAGGGTCACGGCTGGTACGCGACCATGCGGTCGGTGCAGCTGCCGTTCATGCGCATGCCGAAGCCGCAGACGAAGCTCTTCAAGTACCCCGAGTAGGCCTTCGGAACGCGCCGAGGGCGCTGCTCGGTCAGCGTGAGGGCGCGACCAGCCCGCGGTTGATCTCGTGCGCCCAGCCGGGCCCGCGGTAGATGAAGCCCGTGTAGCCCTGCACGAGGGCCGCGCCGGCGGCGAGCCGCTCGCGCACGTCGCCGGCCGTCTCGACGCCGCCGACGGAGATGACGTCGAGCGACGCGGGCAGCGCCTCCCGCAGGATGCGCAGCACCGCGAGCGAGCGCGCGGCCACCGGCGGTCCCGACAGCCCTCCCGCGCCCGCGCGAGCCACCGCATCCGCCGTGCTCGTGAGTCCGTCGCGGCGGATCGTCGTGTTCGTGGCGATGACGCCCGCGAGCCCGACTCGGGCGGCGAGCGCGGCGATGCCCTCGACCTGCTCGTCGTCGAGGTCGGGGGCGATCTTCACGAGCACGGGCGTCGCGCCGGCCGCGCCGCGGATGGCGGCGAGCAGCGGCTCGAGCAGGGCCTCGTCCTGCAGGCCGCGCAGGCCGGGGGTGTTGGGCGACGAGACGTTGACCGCGAGGTAGTCGGCGACGGGCGCGAGCAGGCGCGTCGAGTGCAGGTAGTCGCGCTCGACCGCGGGCGCGTCGGTGGGGTCGACCACGCGGCTCTTGCCGATGTTGACGCCGATCACGGGGCGCGAGCGCGCCTCGCGCGCCTCGGCGATGCGCTCGGCGGCGGCGGCCGCTCCCCCGTTGTTGAAGCCCATGCGGTTGATGAGCGCGCGGTCGTCGGGCAGGCGGAAGAGGCGCGGCCGGTCGTTGCCGGGCTGCGGGTGCGCCGTGAGCGTGCCAACCTCGACGTGCCCGAAGCCGAGCGCGCCGAGCCCGGCGATCATGGTGGCGTCCTTGTCGAAGCCCGCGGCGACGCCGAACGGAGTCGGGAACTCGCGGCCGAGCGCGCGCGTGCGGAGCGCCGGGTCGGTGCGCACGCCGGGCCGGGCGGCGCCGATCGCGCGGATGGCGCTCGCGCCCAGGTGGTGCGCGGCCTCCGGGTCGACGTGCCGGAAGCCGTGCCGGAAGAGCAGGTCGTAGGCGGTCATCGCTGCGGCTCGCCGTCGTCGTCGCCGGCGGCTGCGGCTGCGGTGCCGGCTGGGGTGCCGGCCGCGGATGCGCTCACGCCCTCG
>DASSWM010000079.1:0-6001 GCA_035704865.1 Agrococcus sp. | reverse complement strand
GTCATCTGCTTCCTTCGTCGCCCTGCACGAGCACAACGAGGAGGCCGCCTCGCCCGCGCTCGTCGAGCGCGCCCGCGACGAGGACGTGCTCGTGCTCACCGACGCCGGCATGCCGACCGTGAGCGATCCGGGCTTCCGGCTCGTGCAGGCGGCCGTCGCGGCCGGCGTCGCGGTCACGTGCCTGCCCGGCCCCTCGGCGGTGCTGACGGCGCTCGCGCTCAGCGGCATGCCGACCGACCGCTTCGCGTTCGACGGCTTCCTGCCGCGCAAGGCGGGGGAGCGCGATCGCGCGCTGCAGCAGGTCGCGCGCGAGGAGCGCACGCTCGTGCTATTCGAGGCGCCCCACCGGCTCGCCGAGTCGATCGAGGCGATCGGCCGCGCGATGCCCGGCCGCCGCATGGCGGTGTGCCGCGAGCTCACGAAGCGCTTCGAGGAGGTGCGCCGCGGCACCGCCGACGAGCTGCTGCCGTGGGCCCGCGAGGGCGTCAGGGGCGAGATCGTGCTCGTGATCGAGGGCGCGACGCCCGCGCTCACCGACCTCGATGCGGCGATCGAGCAGGTGCTGCGCCTCAAGGACGGGGGGATGCGGCTGAAGGACGCCGCCGCGGAGGTCGCGGAGGCGACCGGCCACGCGCGCAACGCCCTCTACCAGGCCGCGCTGACGCATCCGCCCGCCTGAGCGCCGACCAGCGACGTCACACAGCGGGCACGGCTCCTAGACTGGACCCCATGCCCGAGCGCTTCACCGTGACGACGCCGATCTACTACGTCAACGACGTGCCGCACATCGGCCACGCCTACAACGAGGTCGCCACCGACGTCCTCGCCCGCTGGCACCGCATGCGGGGCGACGACACGTTCATGCTCACGGGCACCGACGAGCACGGGCAGAAGATCATGCGCACCGCCGTCGCCAACGGCGCGACGCCGCAGGAGTGGACCGACCGGCTCGTCGACACCGCCTGGAAGCCGCAGCTCGAGCTGCTGAACATCGCGAACGACGACTTCATCCGCACCACGAGCGAGCGGCACAAGATCGGCGTGCGCATCTTCCTCGAGCGGCTCAAGGAGGCCGGCTACATCTACCACGGCGAGTTCGAGGGCCAGTACTGCATCGGCTGCGAGGAGTACAAGACGCCGAACGACCTCGTGCCCGGCACGGGCGAGTACGAGGGGCAGCTCGTGTGCGCCATCCACTCGCGCCCGACCGAGACGGTGCACGAGTCGAACTACTTCTTCAAGCTCAGCGAGTTCGGCGACCGGCTGCTGGCGCTCTACGACGAGCGCCCCGACTACGTGCAGCCCGAGCACGTGCGCAACGAGGTGCGGCAGTTCGTCAAGCAGGGCCTCACCGACCTCTCGATCAGCCGCAACACGTTCGACTGGGGCATCAAGGTGCCGTGGGACGAGTCGCACGTCGTCTACGTCTGGTTCGACGCGCTGCTCAACTACATCACGGCGATCGGCTACGGCGTCGACGACGAGCAGTTCGAGCGCCGCTGGCCCGCGACCCACATCGTCGGCAAGGACATCGCGCGCTTCCACGCCGTCATCTGGCCCGCGATGCTCATGGCCGCCGACCTGCCGATCTCCGACCACGTGTTCGGCCACGGCTGGCTGCTCGTCGGCGGCGAGAAGATGTCGAAGTCGAAGGCCACCGGCATCGAGCCGAAGCAGATCACCGAGGTGTTCGGCGTCGACGCGTTCCGCTACTACTTCATGTCGGCGATCGCGTTCGGCTCCGACGGCTCCTTCTCGTGGGAGGACCTCGACGCCCGGTACCACGCCGAGCTCGCCAACGGCCTCGGCAACCTCGCCTCGCGCGTCATCGCGATGGTGCACAAGTACTGCGACGGCGTCGTGCCCGAGGTGATCCCCGACGCCGAGATCGCGACGCTGATGATGGATGCGGTGGGTCGCGCCGACACGGCGATCGACACGTTCGCGATCCACGACGCGGTCGACGCCGCGATGTCGATCGTCGAGCGGCTGAACGGCTACATCACCGAGCAGGCGCCGTGGGTGCTCGCGAAGGACGAGGAGCAGCGGCTGCGGCTGCACGCCGTGCTCGCCACGAACGTGCAGGGCATCGGCGCCGCCGCGATCCTGCTCGCGCCCGTCATGCCGGAGGCGGCGCAGAAGCTGTGGGCGGCGATGGGCGGCGAGGGCGACGTGACGGCGCAGGACATCCGCGCGGCGCACCTGTGGCGCGGCACGGGCCGCGTGACGACGGTGCCGCCGCTGTTCCCGCGCATCGAGCAGGCGCAGCCCGCGAGTTGAGCCGTCGGTCGAGGAGCGCGCCGAAGGCACGCGTCTCGAGACCGCGCCAGCCATTGACCTGCCGCCGCGCCGGCGCGAGCATGGGGCGATGAGCGAGACCACGCACGAGCGCGCCGGCGAGCAGTCGATCGTGCACCGGCGCGAGTTCGAGGCGCCCGCCGAGGCGGTGCAGCGCGCCCACACGGTCGCGGCGATCTTCAGCCAGTGGATGGGCCCGCGCGGCTCCCGCATGCGCATCGAGCGCTTCGAGGCGCGCACGGGCGGCGCCTTCGACTACACGGTCGAGGCGGGCGGCGAGTGGCGATTCTGGGGCTCGTTCCACGAGGTCGTCGAGGGGCGCATCGTGCACACGTGGGAGTTCCAGGAGCAGCCGGGGCACCCGACGCTCGAGGTGCTCGAGCTGCGCGACCTGCCCGGCGGGCGCTGCGCGCTCGAGATCACGTCGACGTACGCCTCGAAGGACGACTGCGACGCGATGGTCGCCTCCGGCATCGACGGCGGCATGGACGAGAGCTTCGACCGGCTCGACGAGGCGCTCGCCGACCTCGCGCACTGAGCCGAGCGCGCCGTCGCCCCGGCGCTGCGTCTGCGGCGCTACCGCGCGGGCAGCACGAGCGTGAAGTCGTACTCGAGGCCCTCGAGCGCGACCTCCAGCACGGCGAGCACCTCGATGCCGTCCGGCACCTGCACCGTGTAGGTGCGCGCGCCATCCGGCTCGCCGCACTCCTCGGCGCCGGCGAACTCCACCATCATCCGCGTCGACGACTCGACGACCGGTGCGAGCGCTGTCGGCCAGCACTGCTCGGTCGCGGGCAGCGAGATGGCCAGCACGCGAGGCGCGTCGATCCAGGTCGCGACGGCGCCCAGCCGCAGCACGTCGTCGATCGAGGCGCCGCTCCCGACCGGCAGCCCCGGCTCGCCCGCATTGACCCGCAGCGCCGCATCGCTGCCGAGCGCGCTCGCCTCGAGCTCGCTCGACCCGTCGCCCGCCTCGGCTTCGGCCTGCCCGGCATCGGCCTGGCGCGACTCTGCCTCCCTGCCGTCGGGATGCTCGGCGCCCGTCTGTCCCGATCCGGCCTGGCCCGATCCCGACTGGCCGGACTCGGCCGCCTGCCCCGACTCCTCCGCAGGCGCCTCGTCGGCCTGCAACGGCTCCGCCATGGGCGCCGACTCCGCCGACCGCGATGCCGCGCCGTCGTCGGGCGCCTGCTGGGCCAGCGGTGCGGTGCCGCACGCGGCGACCGTCAGCGCGGTCGCGACCGCGGCGGCGAGAGCAAGGCTTCTGGGCATGCCGGGAGGACCTCCTGGTGGGGTGTGTGCGACGGCAATGCTGGCACCGCACCCATGGCGAAACCTGGAAACAGGCTCAGGTTCTCCTCTGGTCTTCCGATCGTAGGCTGGGACGCATGCCTGCACGCCCCGACGGAACCCAGCCCATCCGCCTCGCCGACGCACCGCGCGAGACGACCCTGCCGGGCGGCGAGTACATCCGCGAGCGGTTCGACGACGGCAAGCGCGACATGACGCGGCCGCCCATCCCCGAGCCGCTCGGCGTGCCCATCTACGACAACCACACGCACCTCGAGATCAAGGACGGCGAGCACTTCACGTACGCGGATGCGCTGGACGCGGCCGGGCAGGCGGGGGTCGCGGGCGTCATCCAGGTGGGCGGCGACGTGGAGTCCTCCGAGTGGTCGGCGGCGCTCGCGGCGCAGGACGCGCGCGTGCTCGCGGCCGTCGCGATCCACCCGAACGAGGCGCCCGGCTACGCGGGCGCGGGCACGCTCGCCGACGCGCTCGCGACCATCGACGCGCTCGCCGCGCAGCCGCGCGTGCGCGCGGTGGGGGAGACGGGGCTCGACTTCTTCCGCACCGGCGACGACGGCCGGCGCGCGCAGTTCGAGTCGTTCGAGGCGCACATCGAGATCGCCAAGCGGCACGGCGTCGCGCTGCAGATCCATGACCGCGACGCGCACGACGAGGTCGTCGAGACGCTGCTGCGGGTGGGTGCGCCCGAGACGACGGTCTTCCACTGCTTCTCGGGCGACGAGCACCTCGCAGCCGTCGCGGCCGAGCACGGCTGGTACCTCTCGTTCGCCGGCACTGTGACGTTCTCGAACGCCAAGAACCTGCACGCGGCGCTGCAGGTGGCCGACCGCAGCCGCATCCTGGTGGAGACCGACGCGCCGTTCCTGACGCCCGCGCCGTTCCGCGGCCGGCCCAACAGCCCCTATCTGACGCCGCTCACCGTGCGCTTCATGGCAGAGCGGCTGGGCGTCGACGCCGACGCGCTCGCCGCCGAGACGGCAGAGAACACGCTGCGCGCCTACGGCAGCTGGGACTGAGGGCGCGCGCTCCGTCAGCTCGGCGAGGTCGCCGGCTGGATCTCGACCGTGAAGTCCTCGTCCTCCATCCAGCCGTCGACGTGCGCCGTCGTGATCGACGCGTCGCCGGCCACCTCGAACGCCCAGCCGAACACTCGCAGGTCGGCCGTGCAGGCGCCCATCGGGTCGGGCTCCTCGAACTCGATCTCGAGCGCCCCGTCGTCCACCTCGATCGACTCGCCGGTGGGCTGGCACGACTCGGTGCCGCTGCCGGAGCCGATCACGTGCACGAGCGTGTAGTCATCGCTCGCCCACACGACGAGCGGCTCGCCGCCGGGCAGGTCGTCGAGGCTGTAGCCGGCGAGAACCGCCTCATCGGTGATGCGCTGCGGCTCGGGGCCTGCCGTGGCCGAGGGGCTTGCGGAGCCGTCATCGTCGCCGGTCGGCGTCGGCGAGGGAGTCTCGGGGGCCGCGGTCATGCTCGGAGACTCGGCGGGGGCGCTCGTCTCGCCAGGATCGCCGGCCGACGCGCAACCGGCGAGGGCGGCGACTCCGACGATCGCCATCGGGATGGTCCAACGCATCTCGTCCACTCCTTCGGGTCGCGGACCGCGAAGCTCGCGGCTGCTTCCGCGTCCCCCAACCGTGCCGGACGGGCCTGGACGCGTCCTGGACGGCCGCGGCGACGCATCCGCTCATCACGGCGCGGTGTGGCGGATGCGTCGGCATCCGCTCACCACGGTGCGGTGGGGCGAATGCGTCGGGCCGGTCCGGGCGGGTGCAGCCCGAGCTCAGCGCAGCCCGAGCGGGACGTCCCGCCCGCGGTCAGCGCAGCTCGAGCACGTCCTCCGGCTCGACCGTGAACGTGCCCGTCGCGCCCTCGGCGGCCGCGCCGGTGACCGTGACCTCGACCGGGAGGGTTGCCGAGATGGCCTCGGGCAGCGTGACCCGCCAGCCGTAGAGCCGGAAGTCGGCCGTGCAGCTCACGTCGCCGCTCGGGTACTGGAACGCCACCTCGACCGTGCCCGGCCCGGTCGACGTCGCGCCGATGGGCTGCGGCACGCACGCAGCGGAGCCCGAGCCGCCGAGCATGACCGCGAGCGAGACGCCGGGCTCGAGCCACCGCACCGCGACGGCGGGATCCTCCTGCGGGTCGATGAGGCTCATGACGTCGGGCAGCTGCTCTGCCGGGATCGGCTCGGGCTCGGGCGCGCTGCCGCTGTCGGGCACCTCGCTCGGCTGCGGGTCGGCGGTCGCGCCAGTCTCGAGCACGTCGTCGGGAGCGAGCGTCACCTCGGTCGTCTCGTCGTCGCCCCCGAGGTTCACGAGCCTCACCGGCACCGGCCGGTCGGCGTCGATGGGCTCGGCGAGCGCGAGCTCCCAGCCGTGCAGCGTGA
>DASSWM010000078.1:0-2450 GCA_035704865.1 Agrococcus sp. | reverse complement strand
GCGCGGCCCTCAAGCGGGCCGGCGTCGACGTCGCCTCGACCGCACGCTGGGAGCTGCGCGAGCACGACCATCCGGCGATCGCGCCGCTCATCGAGTACAAGCACCTCGCTCGCCTCCACACCGCGAACGGCTGGTCGTGGGCGCAGCGCTGGGCGCGCGCCGACGCGCAGGGGCGCACCCGGCTCGCGATCGAGTACGTGCCCGGCGGTGTCGTGACGGGGCGCTGGGCCACGGAGGGCTCGGGCGCGATGCAGATCGCGCGGCAGATCCGCGGCGCGGTCGCCGCCGAGCCCGGCATGCGGCTCGTCGTGGCCGACGCCGCGCAGCTCGAGCCGCGGGCGCTCGCGGCGATCGCCCGCGACGAGGCGCTCGCCGACGCGGGCCGCGGCACCGACCTCTATCAAGGGCTCGTCGACCGCGGCGTGGTCGAGACCCGGCAGCAGGCGAAGATCGGCATGCTCGGTGCCCTCTACGGCGGCACGACGGGGGAGTCGGCGGTCGTGCTGCCCAGGCTCGCGCGTGCCTACCCGCGGGCGATGGGCGTCGTGGAGGCGGCGGCGCGGGCCGGAGAGCGGCGCGAGCGCGTGCGCACGTGGCTCGGTCGCACCTCACCGCTGCCGCCGCGCTGGCGCGACGACGAGCGCGGCGGGCAGCAGGCGCGCGCGTGGGGCAGGTTCACGCGCAACTTCGTCGTGCAGGGCACAGCCGCGGAGTGGGCGCTCGCGTGGATGGCGGGCATCCGGCGCGCCATCCGCGACGTCGAGGGCGCCGCGCTCGTGTGCTTCCTGCACGACGAGGTGATCGTGCAGGCGCCCGACGAGCACGCGGATGCGGTGGCGGAGGCCGTGCGCGAGGCCGCGGCCGAGGCGGGCAGGCTGCTGTTCGGCGGCTTCCCGATCGACTTCCCCGTGCAGGCGGCGATCGTGCAGGACTGGAGCCAGGCGAAGGGCTGACGCGCCCCCGCCCGCAGCGCCGGCGACCTACCCTGGGAGCATGCGATTCATCGACGACGTGCCGGAGCACGACCTCACCTACTCCGACGTCTTCCTCGTGCCCAGCCGCAGCGACGTGGGCTCGCGCATGAGCGTCGACCTGTCGCCCGACGACGGCACGAGCGCGACGCTCCCGATCGTGGCCGCCAACATGAACTCCGTCACGGGGCCGCGCATGGCGGCGACGCTCGCGCGCCGCGGCGGGCTCGCGGTGCTCACGCAGGATCCTCCCGCCGAGCAGACCGCAGCCTCGATCGGCTGGGTGAAGTCGCAGCCGATCGGGCTCGAGTCGCCGCACCGCGCCGCTCCGGGCGACATCGTGCTGTCGGTGCTCGAGCGCGTCCCGGCGCTCGCGGGCCACTGCGTCGTCGTCGAGGACGCCGACGGCGGGCTGCTCGGCGCGATCCCTGCCGAGCGCCTCGCATCGGCGCTGCCCGACGCGACGCTCGGCGACCTGCTGCACTCGCACCTGCCCGTGCTGCGCCTCGCCGAGGTCGCCGACGGCCGCGCGATGTTCGCGGCGCTCGAGCGCGAGGGCGTCGACGTGGCGCCCGTCGTCGACGGCGGCCGCTGCGTCGGCATCGCCTCCCGCCTCGGCGCGCTCCGGCTCGACATCTACGCACCGTCACTGGACGCATCCGGTCGCCTCGCGGTCGCCGTCGCGGTCGGCATCAACGGCGATCCGGGCGCGAAGGCGAAGGCGCTCGTCGAGGCCGGGGCCGACGTCGTCGTCGTCGACACCGCGCACGGCCACCAGGGCGGCATGCTGCGCGCGATCGAGGCCGTGCGGAGCGCGATCGGCGACGCGGTGCCGGTCGCCGCAGGCAACGTCGTCTCCTCCGACGGCGTGCGCGACCTCGTCGGCGCGGGCGCGTCGATCGTCAAGGTGGGCGTTGGCCCGGGCGCCATGTGCACGACGCGCATGATGACCGCGGTCGGGCGGCCGCAGTTCTCCGCCGTGCTCGAGACTGCCGCGACGGCGATCGAGCTGGGCGCGCGCGTGTGGGCCGACGGCGGCGTGCGCTATCCGCGCGACGTCGCGCTCGCGCTCGCCGCGGGCGCATCCTCCGTCATGGTCGGCTCGTGGTTCGCGGGCACCATCGAGGCGCCGGGGCGCCTGCAGCGCGACGAGCGCGGCAGGCTCTACAAGGAGTCGTGGGGGATGGCCTCGACCAAGGCGGTCGTCGACCGCTTCGGCGGGCTCGACGCGTACGAGCTGGCCCGCAAGACGCTCTTCGCCGAGGGCATCTCGTCGTCGACGATCCTGCTCGACCCGCAGCGGCCGAGCGTCGAGGACCTCGTCGACATGATCACGTCGGGCGTGCGCTCCTCGGTCACGTACGCGGGCGCGTCGACCGTGCCGGAGTTCCGGGAGCGCGCCCGCGTCGGCGTGCAGTCGGCCGCCGGCTACGAGGAGGGCAAGGCCCTGCCGGTGAGCTGGTGAACGCTCGGGATGCG
>DASSWM010000077.1:0-4666 GCA_035704865.1 Agrococcus sp. | reverse complement strand
CTCCGCGGCCCGCACGAGCGGCCGGCCACCTTCCGCGGGCCGCACGACGAGCGGCCGGCCACCCTCCTCGGGCAGCCGGCCGCGCGCATCCGTCACCTCGCGCGCAGCGCGCGGTGAGCCGGTGAGCGCTCAGCGCTCCATGTCGACGTCCTTCGTCTCCTTCGACAGCAGCAGCGCGACGAGCGTGAGCGCGCCGGCGCCGGCGAGGTAGACGCCGACCCAGAACGGGCTGCCGCCGCCGGCGGTCCAGAGCGCCACGGCGATGAACGGCGCGACGGCCGCGCCCAGGATCGACGAGACGTTGTAGCTCACGCCCGAGCCCGTGTAGCGCACGTTGGTCGGGAACAGCTCCGGCAGCAGCGCGCCCATCGGGCCGAACGTGAAGCCCATGAGCGACATGCCGAGGATGAGCCACAGCATGACGCCGACCGTGCCTGCGCCGGTGAGCGGCACCCACAGCATGCCGAAGAGCATGATCGCGAGCGTCACCCAGATGAGCATGCGGCGGCGGCCGAAGCGGTCGGCGAGCGGGCCCGAGACGAGCGTGAAGATGCCGAAGAAGACCACGCCCACGATGAGCATGAGGACGAAGGTCGTGTACGAGTAGCCCAGGCCCGGCACCTCGGCGTCCACCGGCGCGCGGCCGTAGGTGAGCGAGAACGCGGTCATGAGGTAGAAGAGCACGTAGGTCGCGAGCATGAAGAAGGTGCCCAGGAGCAGCTCCTTCCAGTGACTGCGGAACACCGTCGCGAGCGGCAGGCGCTGGATCGTGCCGGTCGTCTTCGCCTTCTCGAACGAGGTCGACTCGACGAGCTTGAGCCGCACCCACAGACCGACGATCACCATGACGGCCGAGAACAGGAACGGGATGCGCCAGCCCCACTCGAGGAACGCCGCGGAGGGCATCGAGGGGTCGTCGCTGGGCAGGATCGCGGCGATGATCAGGAACAGGCCGTTCGCGATGATGAAGCCGATCGGGGCGCCCAGCTGCGGGAACGTGCCGTACCAAGCGCGCTTGCCGGCCGGAGCGTTCTCGGTCGCGACGAGCGCCGCCCCCGACCACTCGCCGCCGAGCGCGAAGCCCTGCGCGAGGCGCATGAGCACGAGCAGCGCGGCCGCGAGCCAGCCGACCTGGCCGTAGGTCGGCAGCACGCCGATGAGGAAGGTCGCGATGCCCATCGTGAGCAGCGCGCCGACGAGCGTGAGCTTGCGGCCGTGCTTGTCGCCCAGGTGGCCGAAGAAGATCGAGCCGATCGGGCGCGCGACCATCGCGGCGCCGAAGGCCGCGAACGAGGCCAGCAGCGCCGTGGTGTCGTCGCCGGTGGGGAAGAAGAGGTGCGGGAACACCAGCACGGCGGCGGTCGCGTAGACGTAGAAGTCGTAGAACTCGATCGTCGTGCCGATGAGGCTCGCGAAGATGACGCGGCCGCGGGAGTTGGCCGGCTGCTGCGACGGCGCGGTCGCCGTCTTGGTGGTCGTGGACATGCTGCTTCCTGGGTGGAGGTCGCGCGCGTCGGGTGCGGGTGTGCAGCGCGCGGGTGAGCGGCGCGCTTGTGACGTGCCGGCCGCGTCGGAGACTGCTTCGGCTCCCGGTGGACGACACTCCAGTGTAACGGGGGAGCGCCCCGACGGCCGTTGCGCGCCCGGGTCGGGCCGACGCATCCGCCCACCGGTCATGGACGAGCGGATGCGTCCGGTCGCGTCAGGCGCGCAGCGAGCGGAGCGCGAGCGCCGCCTCGACCACGGCCTCCGCGGCCTCGCGGCCCTTGTCCTCCTTGGAGCCCGGCAGGCCCGCGCGGTCGATGCCCTGCTGCTCGTCGTCGAGCGTGAGCACGCCGAAGCCGACCGGCTTGCCCGTGCGCACCGCCACCTCGGTCAGGCCCATCGTGGCCGCCTCGGAGACGTACTCGAAGTGCGGGGTGCCGCCGCGGATGATGACGCCGAGCGCCACCGCGCCGTCGAAGCCGGCCTCGAGCGCGGCCTGCGCCACCACCGGCAGCTCGAACGAGCCCGGCACCGGCAGCTCGGTCACGTCGGCGCCCATCTCAGAGAGCGCGCGGCGCGAACCCTCGAGCAGCCCGGTCGCGATCTGCTCGTGCCAGCGGCCGTGCACGATCGCGATGCGCAGTCCGCTCGCGTCGAGCGCGGTCCCCTCCGGACGTCCTTCTCCAGCCATGCTCAGCCCTCTCCCTGTTCGTCGTTCTGCAGGATCAGCTCCGGCAGCCGGTGGCCCATGCGGTCGCGCTTGGCCTCGAGGTAGTGCTCGTTGTGCGCGCCGACGCCCACGAGCAGCGGCACGAGCTCCTGCACCTCGACGCCGTGCTTCTCGAGCGCTTCGCGCTTGAGCGGATTGTTCGACAGCAGGCGGATCGACTCCACGCCCTGCTGCCGGATGATCGCCGCGGCCGCGCCGTACTCGCGCGCGTCGGCGGGCAGGCCGAGCGCGAGGTTGGCGTCGAGCGTGTCGAGCCCGTCCTCCTGCAGCCGGTAGGCGCGCAGCTTGTTGATGAGGCCGATGCCGCGCCCCTCCTGGCCCCGCAGGTAGACGACCATGCCGCCGCCGTTCTCCTGGATCTGCTGCATGGCGTCGTCGAGCTGCGGCCCGCACTCGCACTTCAGGGAGTGCAGCGCCTCGCCCGTGAGGCACTCGGAGTGCACGCGCACGAGCGCGCCGTCGCCGAGCTCGCCGGAGATGATCGCGAGGTGGTCGGCGCCCGTCTGGCGGTCGCGGTAGGCGGCGATGCGGAAGGTGCCGAAGCGCGTCGGCACGTTCGTCTCGACCTCGAAGGAGACGCGCGCCGACTCCTCGTTGGCGCCGCCGCACGCGGTCGGCAGGCCGCCGGCGTCGAGGTAGTCGATGAGGTCGGCGATCGTGATGACGGGCAGGCCGTGCTCCTCGCCGAATGCGAGCAGCGAGGGCAGCCGGCGCATCTCGCCGGCATCCTCGACGAGCTCGCCGATGACGCCGACGGGCGAGAGGCCCGCGAGCTGCATGAGCTCGACGGCCGCCTCGGTGTGGCCCGGGCGGGCGCGCACGCCGCCCTCCACCGCGCGCAGCGGCACGATGTGGCCGGGGCGGCGCAGGCTCGACGCGTCGGAGTCGGGGTCGGCGAGCACGCGCAGCGTGTGGGCGCGGTCGTCGGCCGAGATGCCGGTGGTGGAGCGGTCGGCGGCGTCGACCGTGATCGTGTACGCCGTCTGCCGCTCGTCCTCGTTCTCGAGCACCATGAGCGGCAGCCCCAGCTCGTCGGCGCGCTCGGCGGTGAGCGGGGCGCACAGGTAGCCCGACGTGTGGCGCACCATGAAGGCGATCCACTCGGCCGTCGCGAGCTGCGCCGACATGATGAGGTCGCCCTCGTTCTCGCGGCCCTCGTCGTCGACGACGATGACGGGCTTGCGCTCGCGCAGCGCCTTCAGCGCCACGTCGATGGTGGTGATGCTCATCGCTTGTCCTCCAGCTGCAGCATGCGCTCGACGTGGCGAGCGACGATGTCGGTCTCGATGTTGACGCGGTCGCCCGCGGCCCGGAACCCGAGCGTGGTCGACTCGAGCGTCTCTGGGATGAGGGAGACCTCGAACCACGGCTCGGCCTCACCGGGGTCGCTGACGGCCGAGACCGTGAGCGAGATGCCGTCGACCGCGATCGAGCCCTTGCGCACGACGAGATGCGCGAGCGCGGGATCGAGCGCGAAGCGCACCGTGCGCTGCCCGTCGGCGTCGACGACCGAGCGCACCTGCGCGGTGCCGTCGATGTGGCCCTGCACGATGTGGCCGCCCAGGCGGTCGCCGACCGCTGCCGCGCGCTCCAGGTTGACGCGGTCGCCCGCCGAGCGGTCGCCCAGTGTGGACATGGCGACCGAGATCTGCATGACATCGGCCGTGAACGCATCCGCCGTCTGCTCGACGACCGTGAGGCACAGGCCGTTGACGGCGATCGAGTCGCCGTGCGTCGCATCGCTGACGGCCAGCGGGCCGCGCACGGTGAGGCGCCAGGCGGCGCCCTGCTCGGTGCTGTGGGGCTCGAACGAGACGACCTCGCCGAGCTCTTCGATGATGCCGGTGAACATCACTGCACCCTCTCTGTCGTGGCCTCGACCAGGAGGTCGCGGCCGAGCTGCTCGAGCCGCGTCACCGTGAGGCGGCGCTGCTCGTCGATGGTCTCGACGCCGAGGTCGTCGAGGGCGGTGCGCGGGCCCCCGATGAGGGTCGGCGCGAGGTAGACGGTGAGGCGGTCGGCGAGCCCGGCGCGGATGAACGCGCTCGCGAGCGTCGGCCCGCCCTCGACGTACAGGGTCTGGATGCCGTCGGCCGCGAGGGCGGTCAGCTCGCGCTCGAGCTCGTGGCCGGCGGTGCGGAGGCCGCGCGGGTGGCTGCGGAGCGCGGCGTCGGCGGGGATGGCCCGCTCGCCGAAGACGACCGGGATGGGCTGCGGCGCGTCCGCGACGCCGTCCACGCGGGCGGTGAGCTTCGGGTCGTCGGCGAGCACGGTGCCGGTGCCGACGGCGATCGCGTCGTGCGCGCTGCGCTCGCGGTGCACGTGGGCGCGCGCCTCGGGGCCCGTGATCCACTGGCTCGTGCCGTCGGCGGCGGCGGCGCGGCCGTCGAGCGACTGGGCCCACTTCACCGTCACGCGGGGGCGGCCCGCGCGGTGCATGAACGTCCAGTC
>DASSWM010000076.1:0-4034 GCA_035704865.1 Agrococcus sp. | reverse complement strand
TCGGCGGTGATCGACCCGTCGGGCGCCAGGCTCAGGATCTTGCCTGCGAGGCTGGCGGGATCCGGCGCCGCGCCGGGCGCGCCCGCGTCGCCCGTGGTGATGTAGAGCATGCCGTCGGGGCCGAAGGCGATGCGTCCGCCGTTGTGGTTGCCCGCCGCCGGGATGCCGGTGATCACCTCCTCGGGCTGGCCGAGCTCCAGGCTGCCGGGCTCGCCCGTGAGCGGCACGCGCATGACGCGGCTGTCGTCGGCGGTCGTGCCGTACGCGTAGAGGTGGCCCGCGCCGATCGCGAGCCCGAGCAGTCCGCCCTCGCCGCGCGGCGCGAGCCCCGCCATCTCGGCGATCTGCCGCACCTCGCCCCTCGCCGACACCTCGAGGATGGCCGTGCTGTCGCGCTCGCTCACGAGCGCCGTGCCCTCGTCGACGAACGCGATCGACCACGGCGCCTGCAGGCCGGTCGCGAGCACCGCGGGCTCGGCGAGCGTGCCGGGCTCGATCGCCGGGCCGCCGGGCGCCCCGTCGGATGCGGTGGCGGATGCGTCGGGCTCGGCGGGCGTGCCGGTCGCTGCCGGGCTGGGCCCGGGTGAGGCCGCCGGGTCGGCCGGCCCGCACGCGGTGAGCAGCAGCGCGGCCGCGACGAGCATCGCGCCGGAGACGACGGGCGCTGGCCTGCGGAGCGGGCGCATGGCGCACCACCTCTCATCGACGTCGAGCGGGTGGCCACAGCCTATGCCGCGCGCAGACGGGGGATAGCCGCACTGCGCCCGTCCGCCGGCAGCCATACGCTTCCTCCAGCCGACCGAGAGGAGCACCGCATGCGCGAGCGCGTCGAGTCGAAGCCCAGCGTGCCGCCGCGCTGGTTCGTGCGCACCGCCTGGGTCGTGCACCGCGCGCTCTACCGCGTGACGGGCGGCCGCTTCGGGCTCGCGCGACCCCGGTCCGGCAGCTACGGCATGCTGCGGCTGCACACGACCGGGCGCCGCAGCGGCGAGCCGCGCGTCGCGATCCTCGCGTACTACGAGGACGGCCCGGACGTCATCCTGATGGCGATGAACGGCTGGGCCGAGCCGCACCCCGCCTGGTGGCTGAACCTGCGGGCGCACCCCGACGCATCCATCGACCTCCCGGACGGCTCGCGGCGCGTGCGCGCCCGCGAGGCGCACGGCGGCGAGCGCGAGCGGCTCTGGGCGGGCTGGGACGCTTACAGCCGCGGCACCCCGATGGACGACTACGCGACGCTGCGCTCGCGCCGCACGCCCATGATCGTGCTCGAGCCCGTCGCCGACTGAGGCACCCCGCGACTGGGCAACCGGGGCGCGGATGCGTACGGTTTCCTCTGTGAGCACCATGGCGGCCGGCCGAGCGCCCTACGCGGACCGCGCGACCGGTCCGGAGCGAGTGCTGCCGTGGTGGGCATGGGCGGTCGCCGCCGCGCTCATCTTCCTGGCCGGCGTCTTCGGCGTGCTGTTCGCCCCGCCCGGCACGACCGTCGCCGTGTGGTGGCCCGCGGCGGGCCTGTCGGTGCTGCTCGCGCTGCTGCAGCCGGGCGCGCGCATCCCGCGCGTGCTCGCGCTCGTGCTCGTCGCGACGATCGCCGCGAACGCCGTCGCGGGCAGGCCGCTGCCGGTCGCGATCGCCTTCGGCGTCGCCAACGTGCTCGAGGTCGCCGTGATCGTGGGCGTGCTGGGGCTCGCCCACCGGAGGTTCGAGCTCTCGTCGCTGCGCGCGGGCATCCGGTTCGCGGTCGCCGTCGTCGCCGGCGCGGTCGTCGCCGGCGCGCTGGCCGCTGTGACGGTCGCAGTGCTCGACGGCGCCGAGTTCTGGGAGACGGTCGGCTTCGTGGCCGCGTCGCACGCGGCGGCCGTCGCGATGATCGCGCCGCTCGGAGCGCTGCCGCGCGCCGTGCCCGTGCACGCGGGCCGCGTCGAGATGCTCGTGCAGGCGATCGTGCTCGCGGTGGTCATCGGCATCGTGTTCCACCCGTCCTCGTCGCTGCCGCTCGCGTTCGCGCCCTTCCCGATGCTCGCGTGGGCGGCGCTGCGGTTCCCGATCAGGTTCGTGCTCGCGGAGTCGATCGCGGCCGCCGTCGCGATGCTCGTGCTGACGCTCGACGGCGGCGGGCCGTTCCGGCGCACGGGCCTCGACCTGCTCGTGGGCGCGGCGATGTTCGAGGCGCTGCTCGTGATCTTCGCGGGGTTCGCGGTCGTGCTGTCGGCCGCGCAGTACGAGCTGCGGGTGCTCTCGCGCGAGGTCGATGCCACGAACCGGCTGCTGACCGGCAGCGTCATCGACGCGCGCATCGGGCTCGTCGTCGCGCGGCAGGAGGTCGACGCCACGCACGTGACGTGGGCCAATCGGACCGGCAGGCGGCTGCTCGCGGGCGAGCTCAGCGCCGACGGCTGGTCCGGCCCGCTGCGGGCCGCCGCCGCGACGGCGCTGCGCACGCGCGAGCAGGTGACGGTCGGCCTCGACGACGGCCGCACGATCACGGTCGCCGCCAACCTCTTCGACCGCTCCGACGACCGCATGGCGGTGCAGCTGCTCGACATCACCGCGATCCTGCGCGCGCGGCAGTCGCGGCGCGAGGCGGAGGTCGAGCGCGACGCCGCGAGGTCGATCCGGGCGGAGCTCGAGCGGCAGCGCGACGACTTCCTCGTCACGACGAGCCACGAGCTGCGCACGCCCATCACGAGCATCATCGGCTATGCCGAGCTGCTCGCCGACGGCGCGGCGCTCTCGGGCCCCGAGCGCGAATGGGTGACGGTGATCGAGCGCAACGCCGAGCGGCTCTCGGAGCTCGTCGAGGACCTCCTGACGCTCAGCGGCGCGGCGACCGCGCCGCCGCGCCCCGCACGGCCCGAGCGAGTCGCCTGCGACGACCTGTTCGACGAGGTGGCCGCCAACCTGCGCGTCGTGAGCGGAGCCAAGCGGCTCGAGGTGCGGCTCGAGCCGGACGGGCACGCGGTGCTCGCCTCGCGCAGCGACGCGAGCAGGATGCTCTCGAACCTGCTCGTGAACGCGTGCAAGTTCACGCCGGAGGGCGGCCGCATCCGCGTGAGCGCCGAGGCGCACGGCGAGGACGTGCGCGTGCTCGTCGCCGACACGGGCCCCGGCATGAGCGACGACGAGCTGGCGCAGGCGTTCGAGCGCTTCTACCGCGCGCCGGGCGCCGAGCGCGAGAACGTCGCGGGCGCGGGGCTGGGACTGCCGATCGTCGCCGAGCTCGCGCGCCGCAACGGCGGCTCGGTGGCGCTGCACCGCAACGCCGACGCCGGGCTCACCGCGGCGCTGCAGCTGCCGGCCGCGCCGCCGGTGGAGCCCCGAGGCGCGGAGCGGTCCGCCGAGCCGGCGCAGTCCGCCCGGTCGGCGCCGCCCGCCCCGCCCGAGGCCTAGCCTCGCGAGCGCCCGGCGAGCGCGCGGATGCCGAGCGCCATCGCGCCGCTGACCGCACCGACGACGAGCCCGGTGACGAGGCTCGAGCCGGCTGCGAACGTGCGCACGACAGCGCGGCCGTCAGGTCAGGTCGCGGCGATCGCGTGCGCGAGGTCGTCGATGAGGTCCTGCGGATCCTCGAGGCCGATCGAGATGCGCACGACGCCGGCGTGCGGCTTCGCCTCGGGCGCCACCGGCCGGTGCGTGAGGGATGCGGGGTGCTGGATGAGCGAGTCGACGCTGCCGAGCGAGACGGCGTGCGTGAACAGCCGCACGCCCTCGGCGACCGCGGCGGCGCGCTCGTACGAGCCGACGTCGATCGAGATCATCGAGCCCGGCCCCGTCATCTGCCTGCCAGCGCCCACGAGGCCCGCGGGGTCGCATCCCTCGAACCCCGGGTAGCGCACCTCGCGCACGCCGGGCATCGCGGCGAGCGCCTCCGCGACCTGCTGCGCTCCCGCCTGCTGCGCGCGCACGCGCAGCGGCAGCGTCTGCAGCCCGCGGTGCATGAGGTACGCGCTCATGGGGTGCGCGATGGCACCCGTGATGGCGCGGATGGGCCGCAGCGCCTGCGCCCACTCCTCGTCGCACGCGACGACGCC
>DASSWM010000075.1:0-6508 GCA_035704865.1 Agrococcus sp. | reverse complement strand
GCGGAGCTGGCGCCGGGGCGGGCGAGGGGGCCGGAGCGCTCGCCGCAGCGGCTGCCGAGGTGGGCGACGGCTCGGGCGTGGAGGTGGGCATGGGCGCGACGACGTCGCCCGCCGCGCCGGGCTTCTCGAGCTCGGCGAGATCCGCGCTGCCGAGAGCGACGCCGCGGATCTCGCCGCCGCTGACCGGTGCCCCTGAGGCGTCCCGTACGTCCATGGCGCTCGCGATGCTCACCGCGCCGAGCGAGAGCACGCTCACGCTCAGCACGCCGGCGGTGCCGACGAGGATCCATTGGTTGCGCTGCATGAGCACCATCATGGGCGCTGCTGGTGAGCCGCACAGGAGGCTCAGATGAGAACTCTCTCATCTTCGGGACATCTGCGGCGTCGGCAAGCGTGCGGCCGGCGGTCGCCCAGGGTGCGGCCGGCGGGCGCCCAGCCGGTCGGCGGGCGGCCCATCCTGACGGCCCGCGTCAGCCCGACCTTGCCCGTCAGCCCCGCAGGCGCGGCTCGAGCAGCTCGATGCCGATCGCGAGCTCCGCGGCCGCGGCCTCGAGGTCGCCGCGCTCGGTCGGTGCGAGCGCGTGCGCGAGCACGTGCACGGCGGTGCGGTGCGCGACGCGCGTGCTGCCGGGCCGGTCGGGTGCGAGCCAGCGCGCGACCGCGGCGTCCAGCAGCCGTCGGAAGCCCGCAGCGCGCGCCTCGTCGCGCCGGGCGAGCACGATCGACGCGACGAGGTGGCCCATGAACGCCGCCTCGTCGTCGGCCGGGTCGCCGAGCCCGCACGTGTCGATGTCGATCACGCCCGCGATCGCGCTCGCGTCGGCATCGGCCACGAACAGCTGCCCCACGTGCAGGTCGCCGTGCACCGTGCGCCGCACGTCGTCGTCGACGGCGAGGGCGGATGCGTCTGCCGCCGACAGCATGCGCGTCACGGTGGCGAGGCGGTCGGCGAACGCGCCGCCGGGCGAGCCCAGCCGCGCGTGGCCCGCCGCGACGCGCTCGAGGTACCAGTCCTGCCGCAGCGCGAGCGACGCGCGCGCATCGCGGCCGGTGTCGACGCCGGCCATCGTCGCGCGCAGCGCCTCGATCGAGTCGAGCAGCCGCTCGGGGTCGAGCTCGTCGAGCCGCGCGGTGAGCGGCACGCCCGCCGCCGTCTCGGTCAGCACGATGCCGAGCTCCGACCAGCCGGTGATGAGCGGCACGGGCACGCCGCCGGCGCGCAGCGACTCCTGCAGCTGCACGATCGAGGCGGAGGCGCTGGGGCGCACGATCTTGAGGTACGTCTCCCGCTCGCCTGCACGCATCCGGAACATCGCGCGCTTGCCGGGCCGGTAGACGAGCAGCTCGGGCTTGCGGTCGAGCCGCACGCCCAGCCGCCCCATGAGGGTCGCGGCCGCGTCGGGGAAGCTCGCGGGCGCGAGCGCGGGCAGCCGCGGATCGGCGGGGTGCAGCCAGATGCGGGCCTGCGGATGCTCGGGGTCGCCGAGCACGAAGCCGGTCTCGGCGTCGACGCGCTTGCCGGAGGTGTCGACGTACCAGTAGCGGGTGGGCGCGTCGGCGCCGGCACCGGCCGCGGGCGCCTCCTCGAAGCCCGTGAGCGCGCCGGAGCCGTAGGGCTCGCGGCTCAGCACGCGCAGCTCGCCCGTCAGGTCGTCGCCGAGCGCGTCGCGCAGCATCTGCTCCTCGGGGCTCACGGGGGCAGGGGCAGCGCTCGGCGCCGCATGCGCGCTCGCCTGGGCGCTGGTCGCATCGTCCACACCCCGATCTCAGCAGACGAACCCGTGCGGCGCCCCAAGGTGAGGGTTCTCTCACCCGCGGCCCACCGCATCCGCCCGCAGGGTTGAATGGGCTGCATGCCCGACGGAGCCCTGCCGCGCCTGCGCACCTGGACGGTGCGCTCGCGCATCGTGGGGCTGCTGACGGTGCTGACGCTGCTGTCGGTGTTCGCCGCCGGCACCGTCGCGTACTTCGTCGAGCGGTCGCGCGTGATCGAGCAGATCGACGTCAACCTGCAGGCCGCGCTCGAGTCGGGCAGCTTCACGGTGTCGCAGGAGCCGTGGGAGTCGACCGAGCAGGCGCTCGCCGCGGTCGTGCAGCGGCTCGCGCCCGATGACAACACGGGCACGCTGGGCATCATCGACGGCCGCGCGGCCCTCGTGCCCGGCATCCACACCGACGTGCAGCTCGAGGACCTGCCGGGCTTCGTCGACCGCATCGTCGCCGAGACCGCCGGCCACGACACCGTCATGGGCACCTACGTCAACGCCGACGGCCGCACGATCCGCTACCTCGCGGCGCCGGTCGTGCTGGGCGAGGTCGACGAGAGCGCGCCGCCGCAGGCGGTCTTCGTCACCGGCTACGACATCGCGGGCGAGCTGGCCGAGATCAACGAGGCCGCGCGCGTGTTCACGATCACCGCGCTCATCGCCGTCGCCATCACGTTCCTCGTCGGGCTGGTCGTGAGCGGCCGGCTGCTGCGGCCCATCCGGCGGATGCGCGAGGTCACCGAGCGCTCTTCCGCCGCCAACCTCGACGAGCGCATCCCCGTCGGCGACGGCCGCGACGACGTGTCGCAGCTCGCGGTGACGGTGAACCGCATGCTCGACCGGCTCGGCGGCGCGCTCGACAGCCAGCGCGAGCTGCTGCGCGACGTCGGCCACGAGCTGAAGACCCCGATCACGATCGTGCGCGGGCACCTCGAGCTCGTCGACACCGCCGACCCGCGCGACGTCGCCGAGACGCGCGATCTCGCGATCGACGAGCTCGACCGCATGGCCCGCCTCGTCGACGACCTGCGCTCGGCCGCGCGGCTGCGGGATCCCAGCGCGTTCGCGATCCGCCCCACCGACCTCGGCGCGCTCACCGAGCAGATCGCGCTCAAGGCGCGGGGCGTCGCGGGCGCCGAGCTCGACGACGCCGTGCCGAGCGCGCCCGTGCACGCGCGGCTCGACCCCGACCGCATCACGCAGGCGATGCTGCAGCTCGTCGCCAACGCCGTGCGGCATGCGGAGGGGCCGATCACGGTCGGCTCCCGCGCGCGCGGCCGCGACGTCGAGCTGTTCGTGCGCGACCGCGGCCCCGGCGTGCCGGACGAGCTGAAGGCCGTCATCTTCGAGCGCTTCCGCCGCGGCGAGGCCGAGGGGCGCGGCGACGGCGGCTCGGGCCTGGGGCTCTCGATCGTCGAGCTCATCGCCGAGACGCACGGCGGCAGGGCATGGGTGGCGGATGCGCGGTGGAGCTCTGATGCGGAGGCCCTTTCGGGCCTCCGCCGCGACCCCAGCGCCGACGCCCGTCCCGGGCGTCGGGGGCCGTCGACCGGGATCGGCTCGGAGTTCGTCATCACGCTGCCGGGCGCGGTCGTGGTCGAGCAGCCCGACCCGGACGCGGACGCGAGCCGGACCGACCGCCCGGCGGCCGCGACGCATCCGGAACCCGACGCCGGGCGCGAGCCCGGCTCCGAGCACGCCGGGCGCGAGCCCCGCCCCGACGCCGCCGGGCGCGAGCCCCGCCCCGACCAGCACGACGAGCAGGCCGCGCCCGACGCGCCGGCCGAGGAGGAGCAGCCATGGCATCGATCCTGATCGCCGAGGACGAGGCGCGCATCGCCTCGTTCGTCGAGAAGGGGCTGAAGTCCTCCGGCTACACGACGCGCGTCGCCGCGACCGGCCCGGAGGCGCTCGACCTCGCGCTCACGGACGAGTTCGACCTGCTCGTGCTCGACATCGGCCTGCCCGGCATGGACGGCTTCGAGGTGCTCTCGCAGCTGCGCGGGTCGGGCTCGACGATGCCGGTCATCATCCTCACCGCGCGCGCGGGCGGCGCCGACACGGTCGCGGGGCTCGAGGGCGGCGCCGACGACTACATGGCCAAGCCGTTCCGCTTCGACGAGCTGCTCGCGCGCGTGCGCCTGCGCATGGCGTCGAACGGCTCGGGCGGCGCCGCGGCGGCCGAGCTCGCGCACAACGGGCTCGAGCTCGACGTGCGCACGCGGCGGGCGACGATCGACGGGCGCGCGGTCGACCTCTCGGGCCGCGAGTTCGCGCTCGCCGAGGAGCTCGTGCGGCACGCGGGGCAGGTGCTCTCGCGCGAGCAGCTGCTCTCGCGCGTGTGGGGCTACGACTTCGACCCGGGCTCGAACGTCGTCGACGTCTACATCCGCTACCTGCGCAACAAGCTCGGCGCCGAGCGCATCGAGACGGTGCGCGGCATGGGCTATCGGCTGGTCTGAACGGGCTGCTCGAGCGCGGCCGCGTCAGCGCGAGCGCGGCACGAGCGAGAGGTCGAGCGCCTCGTCGAGCATGAGGTGCGCCGCCTCGGGATCGTGGTGCGCGGCGCGGATCGCGTGGCCGACGAGGTGCAGGCTCGCGAGCGACGCGGTGTGCCGGTCGCGGATCCAGCGGTCGCAGGCCGCCTCGCCGAGCGCGTGCAGGATGCGGGCGTCGCTCGGGCGGCCCGCGATCTCGTTGCGGACGGCGGATGCGGTGGCGTGGCCGATGAAGGCGGCCGCGTCGTCGCTCGGGTCGCCCAGGCCTGCGGTGTCGACGTCGATCACGCCCGAGATCGCGCCGTCGGTGAAGAACAGCTGCCCGATGTGGAGGTCGCCGTGGATGACGCGCGGCGGGCCGACGCGGCGGATGGCCGGCAGCAGCGCCGACAGCAGCCCGTGCACGTCGCGCTCGCGGTCGGGCAGGGCGGCGGCGAGGCGATCGATGTGCCACTCGAGCCGGGTGCCGACCGAAGCGCGCGCGATGCGGTGCGTGCGCACGTCCAGCAGCTGCTCGCGCAGCGCGTCGACCGCGTCGAGCACGGCCTCGGGGGCCATCGTCGCCGCGGCGATCGGCCCCGCGGTGCCGGCGGCGTCGCGCACGACGAGCACACCCGATGGCGCCCAGTGCGCGACGCGGGGCGCTGGCACACCCGCGGCGCGGCACGCCTGGTGGATGTCGGCGAGATCCTCGGCCTCGCCCGGGCGCACGACCTTCACGAACATGTGGCGGCCGTGCTGCGTGATGCGCACGACCGCGCGGCGGCCGGGGCGGTAGGAGAGCACGCGCGCCTCGATGGGGCCGGGCGTGCTGCCGCCCGCGAGCGCGATGCGCAGCAGCCGGTCGGGGTCGAGCGCCGTGCGCAGGGCGGGCAGGCGCGGGTCGAGCGGATGCTTCCAGATGCGCGCCACGGGCGCCCCGCCGCCGTCGCGGATCACGAAGCCGGTCTCGGCCGCGACGGGCTGCCGCGAGGTGTCGACGAACCACTCGCCGCTCTCGTGGCCGTCGTCGACGGTGAAGCGCGCGATGCGGCCCTCGCCGAAGGGCTCGGCCGAGATCAGCCGACCGGGTTCCCCGATCGCCTTCTCCAGCAGCCGCTGCTCCAACACCTCTCCATCGTCCCAGTGCCCGCTGGGGACGCGCCCAACGCCCGCGGCCGGGAGCGCTACTCGATGGGCTCCGGAGCGTCGGCGCAGCGGTCCAGCAGGCGCGCGCGCAGCGGGCCGAAGACCCGGTCGAGCACCTCGAGCGCCTCGGCGTCGAGCCCGTCGAGGAACAGCTCGTCGACGTGCCGCGCGTGCAGCGGACGGGCCCGCCGCAGCGTCGTGCGCCCCTCGTCGGTGAGCACCGCATCCGTGCCCCGTCGGTCGACGGCGCTCGGCTCGCGCGCGACGAGTCCCTCGCGCTCGAGCGCGGCGACGCGGTACGTCAGCCGGCCGGGCGCGAACGCGAGCTGCCGCGCCAGGTCGCCCATGCGCATCCGCAGCCCCTCCGCCTCGGAGAGCACGAGCAGCACGTTGAAGTCGCCCAGGTCGAGCCCGCACGAGGCCTTCAGTCGTCGCTCGAGCTCGTTCTCGAGCAGGCGCGAGCCCTCGAAGTAGCCGCGCCATGCCTGCAGCGCGAGCGCGCGCGAGCTCACGCGTGCCCCAGCATCTGCTCGAACGAGACGAACGCGTCGCCCTCGGTGTCGAACGGGTCGGCCTCGCGGCGCCGGGGCATCGCGACCATGAGGTCGGCGAGCTCCTGCCCCTCGCGGAGGATGCGGCGGTCGAGGCCGGATGCGGCGCCCCAGTCCTCGGCGGCGGCGAACACGCCCGTGGGCACGACCTGCGCCTTGAGGTAGGCGAACATCGGCCGCATGGCGGTGTCCATCACCATCGAGTGGCGGGCGGTGCCGCCCGTCGCGCCGAGCGCGGTCGGGATGGAGGCGAGCTGCCCCTCCTCGATCACGTCGAAGAACGACTTGAACAGGCCCGAGTAGCTCATGTTGAAGGTCGGCGTGACGGCGATGATCGCCTCCGCGTCGATGACCTCCTCGATGGCCGCGGCGAGCGCGTCGGAGGGGTTGTGCGTGAGCATGTGGCTCGCGATGTCCTGCGCGAGCGGGCGCAGCAGGATGTCGACCGGCTCGGCGTGCTGCCCGTGCGCGGTGAGCGCCGTGATGGTCGCGTCGCGCAGCCGGTCGGCGAGCAGCTTCGTGCTCGAGGGCTCGCCGAGGCCGGCCGAGACGACCGCGATGCGGG
>DASSWM010000074.1:0-6013 GCA_035704865.1 Agrococcus sp. | reverse complement strand
ATCGCGACCGGCAGGATCTCGCTCATGCCGTACACGCAGCGGATGCGCGCCTCGGGGAAGCGCGCCATCGCGCGCTCGATGAGCGGCGGCAGCACGGGCGCGCCGCCGAGCGCGATCAGCTGGAGCGCGCCGCCGCGCGGGTCGTCGCCGCTCGCGCGGCGCTCATCGAGCAGCCGCAAGATGGCGTCGAGGCCGGCGGGCGAGGCGAAGACCGCCTCGGCGGCGTCGAGCAGCGGCAGGTAGCGCTCGGGCGACGCGGCCGGGTCGAGGCCGGCGGGCGGCAGCGTCCAGTGGCTGCCCGCGATGAGCGCGGGGATGCCGATCATGAGCTGGTCGGTGAGCACTCGCAGGCCGGGTTCGAGGCCGAGCCCCGCGCGGATGTCGGCGAGGCCGGCGCCGAGCGAGGCGAGCGTGTGCAGCACCGCCTTGGGCGTGCCGGTCGTGCCGGAGGTGAAGATGAGCAGCGCGTCGGCGGTCGGGTCGGCAGGCGGCAGCGCGCGCGGTGCGGTGCGCTCGAGGGCGCGCAGGCGCAGCGACCGGCGCGGTGCGCCGGGCAGGCGGCGGCCCGTCACGATGTGCCGCGCGTCGGGCAGCAGCTCGGCGTAGGCGGGCAGATCGATGCCGCGACGGCGCGCCATGCGGCGGAGGCCGGGCGCCGAGACGAGGTGCAGCAGCGACTCCGCGGCGGTCCACTGCGGTAGCGCGAGCGCCAGCCGCGCGGCCAGCAGCTCGGGGCCGGCGCCGAGGTCGACGAAGGCGATCTGGCCGCCCGCGCGGCAGATCGCGAGCGCGAGCACCACGGCGTCGACCGACGGCCGCACCGAGAACGCGACGCGATCGCCCGGCCGCATGCCGGCATCCGCGAGCCCTGTCGCGACACGCTCGACCCGGTCTCCCAGCTGCGCGAACGTCAGGGTCGCGCCGCCGGCCGTGAGCGCGGGTCGCGCGACATGCTCGCGGCACGCGGACAGCACCGCGTCGAGCATGCTCGCAGAGCCGCTCACGGGCGTGCCGCTCGAGCTGCCCTCCGCGCCGCTCATCGGTCGGCCTCGAGCTCGAGCCGCGCGTAGCCGGCCAGCAGCTGGCGCCGCGCGGGCGCCCGGCCGGCGATGCGGATGCCGCTGCTCGCCGCCTCGACGCGGCGCAGCGCCGCGAGCACGAGCCGGATCTCGGCCATCGCGAGCGGCGCGCCGATGCAGAAGTGGCTGCCCGCGCCGAACCACAGCTGCTTGAGCGCCGCGGCGCGATCGGAGGCCGGGTCGAAGCCGCCCGCGGCGCGATCGGCGGCGTAGGTGGCGAGGATGACGCGATCGCCGGGTGCGACGGCGACGCGGCCGAGCCTGCGTGCCGCGGTCGTCGAGCGCAGCATGACGGGCGTCGGCGTCGTCCAGCGCAGTCCCTCGGCGATCGCCCGCTCGGCGGCGTCGTCCTCGGCGGTCTCGCGCAGCGTGCCGCTGTCGACCAGCAGCGCGACGATGCGCGGGATCGCCGCGGCGACCGTCTCGGTGCCCGTGAGCAGGAAGGCCCCGACGGCGCCGAGCGCCTCGTCCTCGCTGAGCCCGAGGCCGCGGAGCCTGCCGGGCACGGTCGACTCGTCGCCGCGGTAGGCGGTCGCCGCGTGCTCGCCCAGCTCGTCGAGCACGGCGCGGGCGCTGCGCACCTGCGCGGGCGTGAGCGTCGGCCGGCTGAGCCGCACCATCCCGGTGATGCCCGCGATCTGCTGGAACAGCCGGTCGTCGACCGCCTCGCGCTCGAGGCCGACGAGCAGCGCGATCGCCGAGCTCGCCGCTCGCCGCGCGTACCGGGCGAGGTCGACCCGCTCCCCCGCCAGCAGGCGCCGCTCCAGCTCGGCGACGCCCGGGCCGAGCGCCTGCCGCGCGAGCGGCTCGACGAACGCGGGGGCGAAGATTGGCGCGAGCCTGCGGCGCAGCGCGCGGTGGTCGTCGCCGTGCATGTTCACGAGCACGCGCGCGCCGAGCACCGGCGTCCACAGGTCGCTCGAGGCGCCGCGGCCCTCCTTCGAGAAGCCGTCGCCGTCGAGCAGCACCTGCCGCACGAGCGCGGCGTCCTTCACGACGACGCCGAGCCCCGGCACGCGCCGCACCGGCCCCGGCACCGCCTGCAGCAGCGGGTACGCGAGCGGGTGCACCGCCCGCATGAGCCGCTCGTCGCGGCGCATCGCGAGCGCGAGCCGCTGCTGCCGCTCCCCGGCCCCGTCCGCCAGGGCCTCGCTCGCCGGCTGCCGCGCGCCGCGCACGCGCTGCTGCCGCGCGCCGCTCACCGGATGTCCACGTGCTCGGGCCGATAGGCGTGGTCCTTGTACCAGAGCAGCGTGTTCTTCAGCCCCCACGCCTGCACGCGCCGCGACGAGCCGCGCACCACGACATCGGCGCGCCGCGCGTAGCTGCCCGTGAGCCGCCGCACCGCGTTCACGAGCGCCCGGTCCTCGTGCAGGTCCTCGATCGCGGTGCGCGGGAAGCCGCCCGCCGCGACGTACATCTCGGCGGTGATGGCGACGTTGCAGCCCGGCGCCATGACGTACGGGCCGTGGAACTCGGGGCCGTTGTTCGCGGGCCGCACGACCCCGAACGCATCCGCCACGTGCACCGCGCCCATGAGCAGCGTGCGCGCCACAGGGCCGAGCCCCTCGTCGTGCCGCGGCACGAGGCTGCCGGCGACGAGCTCGAGCCCGAGGCCGCCCGCGCGCGTCGGCGTGAGGGCGTGGCGGATGCGGGCAGTCCAGTCGAGCCGCGGGATGCAGTCGGCGTCGGTGCGCGCGAGCATCGTCGCGCCGGCGGCGATCGCGGCCCGCATGCCCGTGTCGGCCGCGGCCCCCGTGCCCTTGACGGGCTCGTCGATCACGCGCCAGCGCGCGAGCCCGCGCTCGCGCGCGAACCGCTCGATGACCTCGCGGGAGCCGTCGGTCGACCCGTTGTCGACGAAGACGGCGTCGAAGTCGGCGTCGCGCTGGGCGGCGAGCTGCCGCAGCGTCGGGCCGATGCCCGCCGCCTCCTGGTACACGGGCACGACGACCGCGAGGCGGCCTGCGGGCGCGGCGCCGCTCGGGCCGGCGCCGGCCGTGCCGCCGCTCACAGCCGCACCGCCGCGGCGCCCAGGCTGATGCCGCCCGCGAGGCCGACGAGCAGCACGAGGCTGCCGGGGCCGACGAGCCCGGCGTCGAGCGCCTGCCGCAGCTGGATCGGCAGGGTCGCCGAGGCGAGGTTGCCGTGCTGCGCGATCGTCGGCAGGATCAGCTCGACGCCGAGCCCGAGCCGCTCGGCGATGGGCGCGAGGTGCGGCTCGGCGACCTGGTGCATGAGCACGAGGTCGACGTCGGCGAGCGCGATGCCGCTGCGCGCGAGCAGCCCCGTGACGAGCTCGGGGCCGAGCGCCAGGAACGCCCGCTGCAGCGCGCGGCCGTCGATGTCGAAGTAGGTGGCGTCGAGATCGCGCGGGCGCATCGAGCCGCCCATCGGCAGCGTGCCGATCGACCAGTGGCGCGACGCGGCCGAGAACGCGAGGTCGACGATGCCGCGCCCGCCGTCGGCCGGCGCGGCCTCGAGCACGAGCGCGGCGCCGGCGTCGCTCATCGTGTAGCCGGGGAAGGAGCGCACGAACTGCTGCCGGTCGGCCACCTGCCAGCGCACGGCGCTCGTGGGCGTCTCGCCGCTCGCGATGAGCACGCGCCGCGCCTGCCCGCTGACGATGAGGCCGTGCGCGACCTGCACGGCGTTCAGCACCGAGTTGCACGCGTTCTTGACGTCGAACACCGGCACGTCGATGCCGAGCTTGTCGGCGACGATGTGCGAGGTGGCGGGCTCGATGAGGTCCTGGCTCGCGCTCGCGAACAGCAGCAGATCGACCGGATCGGGCGAGGCAGCGAGCGCCTGCCGCGCGGCCGCGACCGCGAGGTCGGAGGCCTGCTCGGCCGGCTCGCGCTCGTGCACGCGGTCGACGCCGGTCATGCGCCGGATGAGCCCGACCGGCAGGCCGCTGCCCGGGTTGCCGTCGCGCAGGCGGCGCTCGGTCTCCTCGGTCGTGCGGATGCGCGGCGGGAGATGGGTGCCGACGGCGGCGATGGCAGAGGTGGTCGGCACAAGCGCGAGCGTATCCGCCCAGCGGGGGCAGACCGGGCGGCGCGAGTGGGCGCGCCCTTGTCGGCGGCACATCGCGCACCTAGGGTCGACGCCATGCCCGAACCCCGCTCCTGGCAGTCCGAGACCGCACGGCTCGGCAACGCCGACACCTCGGATCCGACCGGCTGGTTCGAGCGGCTGTGGTCGGCCGCCGAGCGGGGCGACATCACGACGCCGTGGGATCGCGACGCCCCGCATCCCGCCCTCGCGGCGTGGGCGGGCGCGCCCGAGCCCGGCACGGCGAGCGGCACAGCCGTCGTCGTCGGCTGCGGGCTCGGCGCCGACGCCGAGCACCTCTCGCGGCTCGGGTGCCGGACGACCGCCTTCGACATCTCGCCCAGCGCCATCGCTGCTGCCCGCGAACGGCATCCTGGTTCCGCGGTGACCTACGCCGTCGGCGATCTGCTCGACCTGCCGAGCGCGTGGATCGGCGCGTTCGACCTCGTCGTCGAGATCTACACCGTGCAGGCCGTGCACCCCGGCGTGCGGGACGGGCTCACCGCCGGGGTCCGCTCGCTCGTCGCGCCCGGCGGCACGCTGCTCGTCGTGCAGGCCGTCGCCGAGCCCGGCGACCAGGAGGGCCCGCCGTGGCCGCTGCGCCGGGACGAGATCGAGGCGTTCGCCAGCGACGGGCTCTCGCTCGTGTCGATCGAGCAGCTCGCCGCGCCCGGTGCGCCCAGCAGCCTCGGCGTCTGGAGGGCCGAGCTGCGCCGCGCGTGAGGCGCGGCACGATCCGATTCGCGTGAAGGGCCCCTCGCGGCGCCCGAGGCGCGCCGCCCGCGCCCGACTCAGGCAGAGGCGGGCGCGAGCGTGTCGAGCGCCCGGATGCGCTCCCCGGTCGCCCGGCGCCGCGCGGTGCGCACCGCGAGGAACGCGGCGAGCAGCCCGAGCCCGGCGAAGAGCACGAGCATCGCGACCGAGCCGCCGGCGGCACCCGGCGTGCCCGCGGCGATCGCCTGCAGCGCATCCACCGCGTGCGTGAGCGGCAGCGCGGGCGCGAGCGGCTCGAAGCCCGCCCCGAGCACGCTGCGCGACACGATGCCGCCGGCGGCGACCGCCTGCAGCGCCAGCAACACGAGCGAGACGACCGCGCCGACCGGACCCCACCAGCCGACGAGGGCGACGTGCAGCAGCGTCGCCACTGCGGCGAACAGCAGCGCGACGCCGAGCGTCGCGGGTGCGACGGCCCAGTCGACGCCGCCCACGGCGTGCAGGACGAGCGTCGCAAGCACCGCCTGCAGCCCGACGACCCACGCCGAGCGGATGAGCAGCGCCGTGAGCACGCGGCCGTCGGACTCGGCCGAGGCGAGCGCCCTGCTTGCGCCGCGCGCGAGCACGAGGACGAGCGCGAGCGCGCCGAGCCACAGCCCGATCGGCACCGCGAGCGCCGCGATGCGCGCCTCGCCGCTGGGCATGCCGCCCTGCTCCTCGAGGTCGAAGCCCACCGGGTTCGTGGCCACACCCGCGAGATCCTCGAGCTCGGCATCGGTCAGCTGCGGCAGCTGCGCGATGCCGGCGCGGAAGCCGTCGGCGAGCTGCTGCGCGCCGTCGCCGAGCTGCTCGGCGCCGGTCTGCGCGGAGCGCGCGCCGGCCGCGAGCTGCACGGCGCCCGACTCGAGCTCGCTCAGTCCCCCGGTGAGCTCTCGCGTGCCGTCGGCGAGCTGGTGCGCGCCGGAGACCGACGCACCGAAGCCGCCGTCGAGCGCTGCGAGCCCGCCAGCGAGCTGCTCGGCGCCGTCGCGCAGCGCGGGCGAGCCCGCGGATGCCTGCGCGGCGCCGTCGGCGAGCCCGCTCGCGCCCGCGCGCAGTGCCGCGCCGCCGTCGACGAGCTGCGTCGCGCCCTGCTCGAGCTGTGCGAGGCCCGCGGTCGCCTCGCC
>DASSWM010000073.1:0-2947 GCA_035704865.1 Agrococcus sp. | reverse complement strand
CGGCAGGCGGGGCGCGAAGCGCAGGCCGGCCTCGCTCTCGCGCATGCCGCCGAAGCCCGCGACGACTGCCGTCCACAGGCCCGCGAGCGAGGCCATGTGGAGCCCCGCATCCGCATCTCCCCGCAGGTCGGCGAGATCGATCATGGCGGCCTCGGCGACGTAGTCGGCGGCGAGCCCGAGCTGCCCGATCTCGGCGGCGATGACGGCCTGCGCGACCGCCGAGAGCGACGAGTCGCGCACCGTGAGCGCCTCGTAGTAGGCGAAGTCGCGCGCCTTCTCGTCGCTCGTGAACGCCTCGTGCGCCGTCCAGAGCGCGAGCACCAGATCGGCCTGCTTCACGACCTGCTTGCGGTACAGGTCGACGTAGGGGAAGTGGTCCTGCAGCGGGTACTGCTCGGGCTCGATCGCCGCGAAGTCCCAGCGCTCGAGCTCGGTGAAGCCCGCGGACTGCGGATGCACGCC
Source organism: Agrococcus sp. (assembly GCA_035704865.1). Lineage (GTDB taxonomy): Bacteria > Actinomycetota > Actinomycetes > Actinomycetales > Microbacteriaceae > Agrococcus. The sequence goes on along the minus strand of DASSWM010000073.1, from coordinate 2,485 downwards.
ACGGGTGTCGTCGGTCACGACCGTCATCCCGCGCGCGGCCTCGACCCATCCGCCGATCTCGTCGTCGGTGACGCCGAGCCCGCGGGCGACGTCGGGGTGGCGCCGGGCCGCTGCCGCCGCGCCGTCGAGGTTCAGCCGCGCCATGACGTTCGTGTAGACGTTGTCGTTCACGATCGCGGTGTACTCGTCGGGGCCGGTGACGCCGTCGAGGTGGAAGCCGCCCGCCGCATCCCATCGACCGACCGAGGCCCACAGCCGCGCGGTCTCGACCAGGATCTCAAGCCCCGCCTCGCGCTCGAAGGCGCGGTCGCCCGTCGCGCGCACGTAGTGCAGCACGGCGGCGGCGACGTCGGCGTTCACGTGCAGCGCGGCCGTGCTGGCCGGCCAGTAGCCCGAACTCTCGCGGCCGTCGATCGTGCGCCACGCGAAGGTGGCGCCGCCGAAGCGCAGCAGCCGCGCCCGCTCGCGCGCGTGGTCGAGCGTCGCGTGCCGCCAGCGCAGCGCCTGCTCGGCCGCCTCCGGCTGGGTCGCGGTGAGCAGCGGCAGCACGAACGCCTCGAAGTCCCAGAAGGTGTGCCCCTCGTAGCCGGCGCCCGTGAGGCCCTTGCCCGCGATCGAGCGCAGCTCGAGCCTCGCCGCCGCCTGGAAGACCTGGAACAGCGCGAACCGCAGCGCCTGCTGCAGCCGCGGCGACCCCTCCACCTCGACGTCGGCGCACGTCCAGTAGTCGTCGAGCCGCGCCCGCTGCCCCGCGACGAGCCCGTCCCAGCCGGCGCGCATGGCCGCGGCGACCGCCCCCTCGGCCCGATCGCGCAGCGCCTCGACCGCGAGCGCATCCGAGTGCTCGTGCCCGACGACCTTGACGATCTCGAGCCGCTCCCCCGGCTCGAGCTCGGCGGAGATGGTCGTCCGGGCGAGATCGGCGGATGCCTCGGTCGTCACCGCGGGATCGCTCGACGGGTGCGACACGACATGGTCCATCGCGACGGCGATGCACTGGCCGCTGCGGCGCGTGCGGTGCACGAGCGTGGCGGCCGTGCCGAGCACGTGGTGCTCGACGCCCTCGAGGGGGCGCGCGAGCACCTCCTGCACGCGCGGATCCTCGTGCACCTGCGGCAGGCTCTCGTTGGCGACGAGCTCGGACTGCACCGTGATCCGCACCGGGGCGTCGACCGCCTCGACGACGTAGCGCACCGCCGCGACGGAGCGGTGCTCGACGGAGACGAGCCGCGTCGAGGTCACGCGCACCCTGCGGCCGGCGGGCGAGGTCCACGCGACGTCGCGGTGCAGCGTGCCGGCGCGGAAGTCGAGCCGCTGCTCGTGGCGCGCGAGCGCGCCCTCGCGCACGTCGAACGGCTCGTCGTCGACCGTGAGCCGCAGGATCTGCCCGTCGGGCACGTTGATGACGCTCTGCCCGGTCTGCGGGTAGCCGTAGCCCTCCTCGGCGTACGGCATCGGGCGCTCCTCGAAGACGCCGTTGAGGTAGCTGCCCGGCACCGCGCGCGGCTCGCCCTCGTCGAGGCTGCCGCGCCAGCCGACGTGCCCGTTCGAGAGCGCGAAGACCGACTCGCGGTGGCCGAGCCGGTCGAGGTCGATGCCGCTGACGCTGAGGCCCCAGGGCTCGAGGCCGAACGGGAGCTGCTCGCTCACCGGCCCGGAGCCCCGTGCTCGCCGTCGCGCAGGTGCGCGAGCTCCGGGTGCCCGCCGAGGCGCTGCACGGTCGCGGCGGCGGCCGCGGCCGCCAGCCGCCCGATCCGCTCCGGGTCGTCGCCGCGCAGCAGACCGGTGACGAGGCCCGCCACGAACGCGTCGCCCGCGCCCGTCGGGTCGACGATGCGCTCCTCCCCGTGCGGATGCAGCTGCGATCCGCCCGGCCACGCGACGAGATCGCCCGCATCGGGCACCGAGAGGGCGACGAGCTGCGCGCCTCGCTCGAGCAGGTCCGCGGCCGCGCGCTCGGCATCCGCTCGGCCCTCGATCTCGACACCGGTGAGCAGCGGCGCCTCCTGCGCGTCGGCGCGGACGATGGTCGCGAGCTCGAGCAGCGCATCCCGTGCGTCGCCCTCGATGGCGCCGTCGATCACGATGCGCGCGCCGCCGGCGTGCGCGAGCCGGGCGGCCTCGACGAGCGCGTCGCCGGGCTGCTGCAGCTGCAGCACGACGACGTCGGCGCCGCGCAGCGCCTCGGCGGCTCGGGCGACGTCGTCGACCGTCACGAACGACTCCTCGGTCGCATCCTCGAACAGCCGCCGCTCGCCGTCGGCGGTGACGAGGTCGACGAGCAGCGCCGTGCGTCCGCGGCGCGCGACGTGCGTGACGTCGATACCCGCCTCGACCGCCTCGGCATGCGCCGCGTCGCCGGCGTCATCGGTGCCGAGCGCGGCCACGAGCCGCACCGGGGCATCCGGGTGCAGCTGGCGGATGCCGACCGCGATGTTGGCGCCCTTGCCGCCGAGCCGCTCGATGCGCTCCTCGACCGTGGTGC
>DASSWM010000072.1:0-2024 GCA_035704865.1 Agrococcus sp. | reverse complement strand
GCACCTCGCCGCGGTGATCGCTGCCGACCGCCGTGAAGGTGGACGCGTCGACGAGCGTCACGTAGTCGACATCGACCGAGCCCGCGTCGAGGGTGGCGCGTGCGGCGGCGAGCGCCGCGTCGACGCCGCCGGCCGCCGCCTCGCGGGCCGCGGTGATCGCGGCGGGGATCGACCGCGCGACCACCCGGGCCGCGTCGTCGAGGTACGCGTTGCGGCTCGACAGTGCGAGCCCGTCGTCGTCGCGCACCGTCTCGACCACCTCGACGGTGGTGGCGATGTCGAGTTCGCGCACCATGCGGCTGACGAGGAACACCTGCTGCGCGTCTTTCTCGCCGAACAGCACGACGTCGGGGGTGACGATGCCGAGCAGCTTCGCGACGACGGTGAGCACTCCGTCGAAGTGGCCGGGGCGGGCGGCACCCTCGAACGTCGCCCCCACGTCACCGGCTGTCACGCGGGTCTCGACTGGGCCGCTCGGGTACATCTCGTCGACGGTGGGGGCGAACACGGTGACGGTTCCGGCGGCACCCTCGACGCCGGCCAGCAGCGCCCGGTCGGCCGAGAGGTCGCGCGGGTAGCGGGCGAAGTCTTCGCTCGGCCCGAACTGCAGCGGGTTCACGAACACCGACACGATGACGCGGTCGGCGAGCTCGGCGGCGCGGGCGACGAGCGCCAGGTGCCCGGCGTGCAGCGAGCCCATCGTCGGCACGAGCGCGACACGGTGGCCCGCATCGCGCCAGCCGGCGACGGCCGAGCGCACCCCCGCGACCGTGTCGATGACGATGGGCGCGGACTCAGCGGCGGGCTCAGCGGCAGAGGTCACGGTGTCTCATTGTGGTCGGTCTCGTCGGCTCGAACGAATCGCCCGAGCTCGATGCGGCTGCCGCTCGCCTCGCGCAGCGCGTTCTCGACGGCCGAGCGCACGACGGCGCCGAGCACGCGCCCCGGCTCGTCGACGCCGATGGCCCGCAGCCCGTCGACGGCCTGGTCGACGACCGCGCGCGAGAACTGGCCGGCGGCCGCGATCGCGTCGGCGTACGCCGCTCGGTCGGCCTCGTCGATGACGATCGGCTCGGCCCCCATCTCGACGACGAGCGCCTGGGCGATGGGCAGCACGGGGGCGGGCGCCGTGACGGCGCACCACGCTTCACGCAGGCGCACCAGATCGATGGATGTTCCGGTGAAGTCGAGCGCCGGATGCACCGCCAACGGAATCGCGCCCGCTGCGCGCGCCGGGTCAAGCACACCCACGCCGTGGCCGGGCGCGGTGTGCAGCACGAGTTGGCCGGGCTGCCAGGCGCCCGACGCGGCGAGGCCCTGGACGAGGTCGGCGAGCTGATCGTCGGGCACCGCGAGAATGACGAGCTCGCTGCGCTCGACGATGTCGGGCACGCGCGCGATCGGGGCGCCAGGCAACACGCTCTCGACGCGGTCGCGCTCGTCGTCGTCGAGGGCCGAGACGCCGACGATGGCGTGGCCGGCGCCGGCGAGCGCCGCTCCGAGCACGGGCCCGACGCGGCCCGCGCCGATGATGCCGACGCCGAGGCGTCCGTCGCGCCGAGCGGTCACGCCCCCGCACCCCAGCGGTGGCTCGTGTCGCGGTCGGCGCCGCTGATCGCGCGCTTGCTCACTCCACCGAACAGCGCGACGATGTGGTCGCGGTCGAGCGCCCCGAGGTTGGCGGCGATGGGCCCCATGACGGTGTGCACCTCGAGGTTGCCGAGGCGCAGCGCCCGCGCAAGCGGCCCCTGCGTGATCGCCACCGATTGGATGCGCGCGTATGGCACCAGCGTTAGCGAGCGCCAGATCGCTCCAGCGCGCAGCAGCACGAGGTCGGGGCTGAGCGCCGCCGCGTTGCGCTTCACCGAGAACCAGCGCACCGGGCGCGCGCGGCGAGGCGAGGGCACGAAGCCACCCTCGTCGCCCGAGCCGGTGAGCCCGAGGTCGATGAGCGGCATCGACTCGTCGGTGACGCCGGCGGGCAGCAGCAGCCGCAGCACGGTGCGCACGTCGTCGGCGTTGCC
>DASSWM010000071.1:0-4691 GCA_035704865.1 Agrococcus sp. | reverse complement strand
GGGCCCGCGCGAGGAGGGCTTCGTGCACGCGGGCCCGACCGGTGCCGGGCACTACGTGAAGATGGTGCACAACGGCATCGAGTACGGCCTCATGCAGGCGTACGCGGAGGGCTTCGAGCTGCTCGAGAAGAAGGAGCTCGTCCACGACGTCGCCGGCTCGTTCAAGGCGTGGCAGCGCGGCACCGTCGTGCGCTCGTGGCTGCTCGACCTCATGGTGCGCGCGCTCGACGAGGACGACGACCTCTCGGAGATCGAGGGCTACGTGGACGACTCCGGCGAGGGCCGCTGGACGGTCGAGGAGGCGATCGCGAACGCCGTGCCGATGCCCGCGATCTCGGCATCGCTGTTCGCGCGCTTCGAGTCGCGCCAGGAGGACAGCAACGCCATGAAGGCCGTCGCGGCGCTGCGCAACCAGTTCGGCGGTCACTCGGTCAAGAAGGCATAGGTGCGCGTCAGTCGGCTCGCGCTGACGGACTACCGCAACTACCGGGCGGCAGACGTCGCGTTCGCGCCCGGAGCCAACCTGCTCGTGGGCCGCAACGGCCAGGGCAAGACGAACATGGTCGAGTCGCTCGTGTGGATCGCGACCGGCTCGAGCCACCGCGTGCCGACCGATGTCGCGCTCATCCGCGCGGGGGAGGAGCGCGCGATCGTGCGGTGCACCGTCACGAACGACGCGCGCGCCTTCCAGCTCGACGTCGAGCTCAACCTGCGCGGCGCGAACCGCGCGCAGGCCAACGGTCAGAACGTGCGCATCCGCGATCTGCCGCGCTACCTGCAGGCGGTGCTCTTCAGCCCCGAGGACCTGCAGCTCGTGCGCGCCGACCCCGGCGGCCGGCGGCGCTTCCTCGACGACCTCTCCGTCATGCGCGCGCCGCGCCTCGCGGGCGTGCACAGCGACCTCGACCGGGTGCTCAAGCAGCGCAACTCGCTGCTGAAGAGCGCGCGCTCGGCGCGGATGCGACCGGATGACCTGACGACGCTGGATGTGTGGGACGGCAGGCTCGTCGAGCTCGGCCTCGAGGTCATGCGCACACGGAGGGCGCTGGTCGCCGATCTCGCGCCGCACGTCGACGACGCCTACCGGCTGGTGGCCGGCGACGAGCACGAGGCGCGCATCCAGCTCGTCACGAACGTGCCGGACACCGCCGAGGAGTACGCCGCGCTGCTCGCCGAGCGGCGCCGCGACGAGCTCGAGCGGGGCGTGAGCCTCGTCGGCCCGCACCGCGACGACCTCGAGCTGCACCTCAACGACCTGCTCGCCCGCCACTACGCGAGCCACGGCGAGTCGTGGTCGCTCGCGCTCGCGCTGCGGCTCGCGTCGGCCGAGCTGCTGCGCGACGGCTCCGGCGGCGACCCGGTCATGATCCTCGATGACGTCTTCGCCGAGCTCGACGCGGGCCGCCGGCAGCGGCTCGCGGTGGCGGCGGGCAGCTTCGAGCAGGTGCTCATCACCGCCGCGGTCGAGGAGGACGTGCCGCCGGCGCTGCGCGACCACCGCATCCGCATCGACGCCGGCGAAGTGGTCGAGACCGAGGCGGCCGACATCGACGCGGTCGACGCCGAGGCGGTCGACGATGCGTGAGCTCGCGCCCACCGAGCCCGAGCGCGTCTGGCTGCGGCTCAAGGCGAAGCTCGGCGACCCCGAGATGGTCACGCGCGACGGCCGGCGCCGATCGCGACGCGATCCGGATGCGTCGGTGCCGTTCGGGAAGGGACGCGACCCCCGGGCGCTCGGTGACGTGCTCGGCGCCTTCGCGGAGGATCGCGGCTGGGTCGCGACGCTCGCCCGCGCCGACGTGATCGCGCACTGGCCGGAGCTCGTGGGCGAGGAGAACGCCGACCGCACCGAGCCGGTCTCGTTCGACGAAGGCGTGCTGACGGTGCGGTGCGCGTCGACCGCGTGGACGCAGCAGATGCGCATCCTGCGCGCCGAGACGACGACGAGGATCCTGGCGCGCTTCCCGGACTGCGGCCTCGAGTCGGTGCGCTTCATCGGCCCGGACCTGCCGAGCTTCAGCCGCGGCCGCCGCTCGGTGCCGGGGCGCGGGCCGCGCGACACCTGGGGGTAGCGGCTACGCTGTCTGACACCTGCCTCGAGGAGGAGACATGCCCAGGCCATCGCGCACCCACGACGCCGTCGACCAGCTGCTCGACGCCATCATCGACGGCAGCCTCACCGCGGGCGAGCAGTTGCCGCCCGAGGGGCAGCTCGCCGTCGAGTTCGGCGTCTCGCGCCTCACGATGCGCGAGGCCGTGCGCCTGCTGCAGGCGCAGGGCGTCATCGTGCAGGTGCCGGGCAGCCGTCACCGGATCGCCCCCGTGTCGGCTTGGACGGGCATGGATGCCGTGGTGCGGCACGCGCGCAGCGCCGGCCAGCGACGCCGCTCGTCGATCGAGCTGCTCGAGGTGCGCATGATGATCGAGACGGGCGCCGCGCAGCTCGCGGCCGAGCGTCGCACCGACGAGCACCTCGCGGCGCTCGAGGACGCGCTGCAGCGCATGATCGTGCACCACGAGGCGGCCGACGTCGACGCCTTCGTCGAGGCGGACCTCGAGTACCACGACATCGTCATGCGCGCGGCGGACAACCGCATCCTCATCGCCGCGATGCTGCCGCTCACCACGATGCTCGCCGAGACGCGCGGCGAGACGAGCTCGGTGCCGGAGATCCGCGTGCACGCGATCGACGAGCACCGCACCGTGCTCGACGCCATCCGCTCCGGCGACGCCGTGACCGCGCGCGACGCGATGACCGGCCACATGCAGCAGACGCGCGAGGATCTCGTCTCGCTCGTGCACGACTGACGGCGCGACATCCCGTCGCAGGGTTGACACGGGCGGCCGCGCTGTCCGAAGATGTCTGATATCAGATCGCGCATCGGGCGCGCTGATCCTGCGGACAAGGGAGTTCTCGTGCACATCGATGACCTGCTCGCCCCGCTGCCGACCGCGCTGCAGATCCCCGCTGCCGAGGTCGCCGCGGCTCGCGCCGACGACCTCGTGCTCATCGTCCTCGACGACGACCCCACGGGCACGCAGTCGGTCGCCGACCTGCCCGTGCTGACGCGCTGGGAGCACGAGGACCTCGACTGGGCGCTCGCGCAGGACGCCGCCGCGGTCTACGTGCTCACCAACACGCGCTCGCTGGGCGAGTCCGACGCCGCGGCCCGCAACCGCGAGGTGGTCGCGGTCGCGATCGCCGCCGCCGAGCGCGCCGGCAAGCGCGTCTCGTTCGTGAGCCGCAGCGACTCGACGATGCGCGGCCACTTCCCGCTCGAGACCGACGTGCTCAGCGCCGCGATCGCCCAGCACGGCGGCCGCGCGCCCCACCTCACCGTGCTCGTGCCCGCCTTCCCCGACTCGGGCCGCATCACCGTCGACTCCGTGCACTACTGGGTCGTCGACGGTGAGGCGACGCCCGTGGGCGAGACGCCCTTCGCCGCGGACGCCACCTTCGGCTACCGCTCGTCGAACCTGCGCGACTGGGTGGGGGAGAAGACGGCCGGCCGCGTCCGCCGCGACGACGTCGCCGCGCTGACGATCGAGATCATCCGCGCCGGCACCGGCGCGATCACCGACTTCCTGCGCGAGCAGCCCGCGGGCACCGTCGTCGTCGTCGATGTCGTCGACGAGCACGACATGCGCCAGGTCGCGCTCGCGCTGCACGCGCTCGACGGCGAGGGCATCGGCTCCCTGCTGCGCATCGGCCCTCCCTACCTGCGCGCGCACATCGGGCAGGAGATCGCCGAGCCCGTCACGACCGACCGCATCGACTTCGCGCACGACCGCGGCGGGCTCGTCGTCGTCGGCAGCCACGTGCCGCTCACGACGGCGCAGCTCGCGGCGCTCACGGCCGATCGTCCCGACACCGTCACGGTCGAGCTCGACGTGCGCTCCCTCATCGATGCGCGCCGCGAGGCGCACCTGACCGAGCAGGCGGATGCGGTGGCTCGCGCGATCGGCGCCGGCACCGTCATCGTGCACACGAGCCGCGAGCTCGTGACAGGGCGCGACGGCGAGGAGAGCCTCGAGATCGCCCGCCGCGTCTCGGCCGGACTCGTCGAGCTCGTCGCGCGCGTGCTCGAGCTCGCGCCGCCCCGCTTCGTCATCGCGAAGGGCGGCATCACCTCGAGCGATGTCGCCTCCGAGGCGCTGCGGATCCGCCGCGCGCGCGTCGTCGGCCCCATGCTGCCAGGCATCGTCTCCCTCTGGCAGCCGCAGGGCGGGCCGGCCGAGGGCATCCCCTACGTCGTCTTCGCCGGCAACGTCGGCACCGAGGCGTCGCTCGCCGACGTCGTGCGCACGCTCGCCGACTGACCCCACGCATCCGCACGAGAGAAGGAACGACATGACCAGCACCGTCGCCGTCATCGGCCTGGGGGCCATGGGCCTGCCCATGGCAGCCCGGCTCGCGCAGCGCTTCGACGTCCGAGGCTTCGACATCGCCGAGCAGCGGCTCGCGCTCGCCGGCGCGCAGGGCGTCACGCCCGCCGCATCCGGCGCCGAGGCGGTGGCGGGAGCGCAGGCCGTGCTGGTCGCCGTGCGCACGGGCGAGCAGCTGCGCGAGCTGCTCTTCGGCGACGCCGGCCTCGCCGAGCACCTCGCCGACGGCGCCGTCGTCATCCTCACGAGCACGGTCGGCACCGACGGCATCGCCGAGATCGCCGAGCGGCTGGGGGAATCCGGCG
>DASSWM010000070.1:0-2700 GCA_035704865.1 Agrococcus sp. | reverse complement strand
GCACCGTCAGGCGGTCGCGGCGCAGCGCGGCGGCGAGCAGCAGACCGGTGCCGTTCATCGCACCTCGTCGGCGTGCCGCTGCCCCTTCGCGCGCTCGACGCGCGCCGCGCCCACACGCGCCTCGTCGCCGTAGTGGCGCAGGAAGAGCTCCTCGAGGCTCGGCGGCGTGAGCGTGACCGACTGCGCACCGCGCTCGCCGAGCCAGCGCAGCACGGCCGGCATGTCATCGCCCGCGACCGAGCCGCGCACGCGCTCGCCGTCGACCTCCACATCGGCGAGCGGCAGCCCGTCGGGCGCGGGCCCGCGGTAGGCGACGACGGTGTGGTGCAGGTGGCGCAGCTCGTCGAGCGTGCCGGCCTCGACGATCGAGCCGCTGCGGATGATCGACACGCGCGAGCACAGCCGCTCGACCTCGCTGAGGATGTGGCTCGAGAGCAGCACCGTCGCCCCGCGGTCGGCCACGCGGCGGATCTCGGCCTGGAACACGCTCTCCATCAGCGGGTCGAGCCCGCTCGTCGGCTCGTCCAGGATGTAGAGGTCGGCCTCGCTCGCGAACGCGGCGATGAGCGCGACCTTCTGCCGGTTGCCCTTCGAGTAGGTCTTCGCCTTGCGCCTCGGGTCGAAGTCGAACGCCTCGATGAGCCGCCGACGGTGGGATGCGGGGGCACGGTGACCGCGCAGGCGCGTGATGGTGTCGATGGCCTCGCCGCCGGTGAGGCTCGGCCACAGGGTCACATCGCCCGGCACGTACGCGACCCGGCGGTGGATGGCGACCGCGTCGCGCCACGGATGCATGCCGAGCACGCTCGCCTCGCCGCCGCTCGCGCGCAGCATGCCCAGCAGCACGCGGATCGCCGTGGACTTGCCGGCGCCGTTCGGCCCCAGGAACCCGTGCACGTCGCCGCGCTGGACCGTGAGGTCGAGCCCGTCGAGCGCCCGCACGCGGCCGAACCGCTTGTCGAGGCCGCGGGTCTCGATGACCGTCTCCGCCATGCGGCCGACGCTACTCCTCGCCCGCTCCTGCGCAACGCAGGCGCCCACACCGCGTCGTTCGGCGGGGCGGCGGTCAGCCCAGGTGGTGCGGCGGGCTGTCGTGCAGCAGGTGCTCGGCGTGTTGCAGGGCGTTCGTCACGAGGCGCGCGACGTGCTCGTCGGGCTGGCTGTAGTGCACGGAGCTGCCCGCGCGGCGCGCGACGACGAGCCCGTGCGCGCGCAGCTTCGCGAGGTGCTGCGAGACCGCGGGCACGGGGCGCTCGAGCGCCGCGGCGATCGCGCTCACCGTCAGCTCGCGCCCGTCGAGCATCGCGAGCATCGCGAGCCGGGTGGGATCGGCGAGCAGCTTGAGCACCCCGGTCGCGGCGATGACCTCGGCGGGCGTCGCCGCGCGGACCGTGCCCTCGGGATGGCTCATGCCTGCATGGTGCCAGATCCCACGGCCGAGAGGGCCCCTGCCGGCCAGAGTCGCCACGCGACGACGGTCGCGACGAGCGCGAGGACGGCGAGCACCGCGGCGGTGCCGGGCAGCCCGATGAACCCGAGCCAGCCCGCGAGCGGGTAGGTCACGAGCCAGCACGCGTGCGAGAGCGAGAACTGCGCGGCGAACGCGGGCGTCAGGTCGCTCGCGGGCACGCCGCGCCGGATGAGCCGCCCGACCGGCGTCTCCACCGCGCCCCAGCCGACCCCGACGGCGAACCAGAGCAGCCCGATCGCGACGGCGCCGAGCACGGCGGGCACCGTCACCGCCCCTGCCGCGGCGGCCGTCGCGAGCACGAGCAGCACCGCGCCGCCGAGCATGATGCGCCGCTCGCTCACGCGCCGCAGCACCGCCGGCAGCGCGAACGCGGCGGCCATCGAGCCGGCGCCGTTCGCCGCGAGCAGCAGCGCGACCGCCGCGTCGCCGAGCCCGAGCGAGCTCTTCGCGATCACGACCGTCTGCACGAGCACGAACGCGCCGGCCGACGCGACCGCGAGGTTCAGCGCGAGCACGGGCCGCAGCGACGGCGTCCGCAGGAACAGGCGGATGCCGTGGCGCGCGCGCTCGTCGAAGGCCAGCTCGGGGGCGTCCGGCTCGACCCGCCTGGCAGGCACCGCCGTCGCGAGCACGAGCAGCGCGGACGCCGCGAAGCCGATCGCGGTGCCGAAGAACAGCGCGCTCGCGGGCACGAGCAGCAGCAGCACCGCGGCGAGCATGGGCGAGAGCACCGCCTCGAGGTCGTACGCGAGGCGCGAGAGCGACAGCGCCGCCGTGTAGTCCTCCTCGTCCTCCAGCACGTCGGGGATCACGGACTGGAACATGGGCGTGAACGTGGCCGACGCCGCCTGCATGAGGAAGATGAGCACGTAGATCTGCCACGCCTCGCCCACGAACGGCAGGCTCGCCGCCACGAGCAGTCGCACGACGTCGGCGCCCACCATGACGGCGCGGCGCGGCAGCCGCGAGAGCGCGGCCGCGGCGAGCGGCGCGACGAAGACGTAGGCGACCATCTTCACGGCGAACGCGGTGCCCAGCACGCCCGCCGCATCCGCGGGCTCGAGCTGGAACGCCAGCAGTCCGAGGGCGACCGTCGCGAGGCCCGTGCCGGCGAGCGCGATGACCTGCGCCAGAAACAGGCGGCGGTAGGCGGGATGGGCGAGGGCTCGGCGCATGCCTCCATCGTCTCAGCGATTGCGCAACTGCGCAAACGCGCATGTCGGTCGGGC
>DASSWM010000069.1:0-4006 GCA_035704865.1 Agrococcus sp. | reverse complement strand
ACGCCGTCCGCCGCCAGGCACGCGTCGCTGAGCGCGCGCACGAGCCGCACCGCCTCGGCCGTCTCGATCGCCGTCTCGCTCATCGCCCCTCCGTCACTCGTCCGTCACGCATCATCGTCAGCACGCGTCCGTCGTCGCCTGCATCGCCCACGCCACCGCGTCCCCGCGTCTCCACGCCACCGCGTCCCCGCGTCTCCACGCCACCGCGTCCCCGCGTCCCCGCGTCTCCACGCCACCGCGCGCATCCGTCACTCGTCCGTCAGCTCGAACCGGTAGCCGACGCCGCGCACCGTGCCGATCGCGGTCTGATCGCCCAGCTTGGCGCGTAGCCGCCGCACGTGCACGTCGACCGTGCGCGTGCCGCCGAAGTAGTCGTAGCCCCACACCTCGCTCAGCAGCTGCTCGCGCGTGAACGCGCGCGACGGGTGCGACGCCAGGAACCGCAGCAGCTCGAACTCCTTGAAGGTCAGGTCGACCGGCTTGCCGTCGACCTTCGCCTGGTAGCTCGCCTCGTCGATCGTGAGCCCGCTCGCCACGATCGGCCCGGCGGCGCTCGCGGCGAGGGCGAGGCGGATGCGCGCCTCGAGCTCCGCGGGACCGGCCGAGTCGAGCACGATGTCGGTCGCGCCCCACTCGGGCGTCACCGCGGCGAAGCCGCCCTCGCCGAGCACGAGCAGCACGGGCGTCGGGTCGCGGTCGAGGAGGCGGCAGATCGCCTTGGCGCTCGCGAGCTCGCCGACGGCGTCGACGACCAGCAGGTCGGCGTCGGGGGCGTGGGCGATGGCCTCCGCCGTCGCCCGGAGCGTCGTCACCCGGTGCTCGAGGAGCTCCAGCCCCGGCAGCACGCCCCGGTCGCGGCGGGTGAAGATCACGACGTGCGCCATCCAGCCTCCTGCCGCATCGATCCTATGCGCAGCGCAGACCGCCGACGGCGGCCACTCGCGCAGCGCCACCGCCTCCGCCTCGCCGGCCGCCGACTGCGCTGCGCAGTTTCACCGCTCCGCTCCGCTCCGCTCCGCCGCGCGCCGGTTCGCAGAGTTGCAGTGATCTGCGGTCATGCGCGCGGCAGATTCATATGGTCGTTGCAACTCTGCGCGCGGGCCGTGGGCTTGCGCCGCGCCGCGGCTCATGCGCCACAATGGGGCTGTGCGCAAGGCGATGACGTGGCAGTGGGCGAGCGTGTGGCCCGTGTGGCTGCTCGCGGCCGTCGGCGCCGTGCTCGTCGCGGTGCTGCAACCGACGGACGGCATCGTCTGGCTGCCCATCGTGCTGGGCGTGTGCACGCTCGTCGCGTTCGCGATCCAGCTGGGCGGCCCGACCGAGCCGGGCCTCGTCGACCGGCTGGCGGCGGCGCTCTTCGGCGCGATCGTCGTGCTGGCGATCGCGAGCGCCGTGCTCGTGCCGTTCACTGGGCTCTGAGCCGCGCTGCGCCACCTCCGCCGCATGCTCGTGTCGCCACGTGCTCGTGTCGCCACGTGCTCGTGTCGCCACGTGCCCCGAGCCCGCTGCTCCGCCTCCGTCGCGCGCCGGCGGGGGAGCGATAGGATCGAGCCATGGAAGCCATCCCCGTCGTCGCCCTCGAGATCTTCTTCCTCGGACTGCTCGGGCTCGCGATGCTCGCGATCCTCGGTGTCTCGTTCGTCGTGGTGCGCAACCTCTTCAGGGGTCAGCGCTAGGCGATGCTCGAGCTCGATCCGACGCTCCCCGCCGAGCTGGGGCCGCTGCAGTGGCTCATCGGCACGTGGGAGGGCACGGGAGTCCTCTCCTTCCCGATCGGTGAGCGCACCGTCGAGCAGGAGTTCGCGCAGCGCGTCTCCTTCGCGCACGAGGGCCACCCGTACCTCAGCTACGAGGCCTCGGCGTGGAAGCTCGACGAGGCGCTCACGCCGCTGACCGCCGAGAGCGGCTTCTGGAGGCTCGCGCGCCCGGCCGACGCGACGGATGCCGGCCCCGGCATGCTGCCGGCCGAGGGCGGACCGGCGTACGGCGACGTCGAGGCCGTCGAGGGCCTGCGCCGCCCGGACGGCGCCTTCGACATCCAGGCGCTCATCACGCACCCGACCGGCGTCGCCGAGCTCTACCTCGGCACGATCGCCGGCCCGCGCATCGATCTCGCGACCGACGCCGTGCTGCGCAGCGCCGGCGCGAAGGAGCACAGCGCATCCACCCGCATGTACGGGCTGGTCGAGAACCACCTGCTGTGGGCGTGGGATCTCGCGGCGCTCGGCCAGGGGCTCGAGAGCCACGCCTCCGCCCGGCTCGCGCGCGTGACGCCGAGCGAGACGGACGCACCATGACCGACATGGCATCCGCGAGCGCCTCGAGCGCCCCGAGTCCCGCCGCCCGCATCGCCGCCCGCATCCCGGACGCCGTGCTCGACGAGGCGACCGGCCTGCCGCTGCACGTCGGCAACCCGATCGCCGAGCAGCGCCGCCTCCGGGCAGGCTCGCTCGTGCTGCTGCCGCGCGACGTGCTGCGCCTGAGCGGCCCCGACACGCTGCCGTGGCTCGACTCGATCACGAGCCAGGCGGTCGACGCGCTGCCCGCGGGCGCCTCCACCGAGTCGCTCGTGCTCTCGCCCGAGGGCCGCATCGAGCACGCCATGCGCCTGCGCTGGACGGGCGACGAGCTCTGGATCGTCGTCGACGCCGGCACCGGCGACGCGCTCGAGACGTGGCTGACGCGGATGCGCTTCTACAAGCAGGTCGAGATCTCCCGTCCCGATGTGGTCGTCGTGGGCACCGCGGGCGAGCCGGCCGCCGAGCGCGCGTGGATCGACGGCTGGCCGGAGGTCGCGCCCGGCGGCGTGCGCTACGGCGAGCCGACGGGGGAGCCGTGGCGCTGGTCGGAGGCGATCCTCTCGGTGCCCGAGGCCGAGGCGCTCGCCGCCGACCGCTTCGTCGGCAGCCTGGCCGCCGACGCGCTGCGCATCGCCGCCGGACGCCCCGCGCTCGCGGAGGTCGACGAGCGCACGATCCCGCACGAGCTCGACTGGCTCACGACCGCGGTGCACCTGCAGAAGGGCTGCTACCGCGGGCAGGAGACGGTCGCGAAGGTGCACAACCTGGGCGCCCCGCCGCGCCGCGTCGTGCTGCTGCACCTCGACGGCAGCGAGAACGCGCAGGTCGCCGCAGGTGACGAGGTGCTCGCGCCCGCAGCGGACGGCGCCGAGCCCAAGCCCGTCGGCCGCATCACGTCGGCGGCGATCCACGACGAGCTCGGCCCGATCGCGCTCGCGGTCGTGAAGCGCTCCGCGCCGGCCGACGGGGACCTCGTCGTGCGCACCGCCGACGGCACCGCCGTCGCCGCCGGGCAGCAGCTGCTCGTGCCGCCGAGCGCCGGCCACGCCAACCGCCCGCCCCGCCTGCCGCGGCTCGGCGCGGTCAAGCGCCCCGCCCCGCCGGCCTGACGCGCCCGCGCGCATCACCTGGGCGCGACCGCCTCCCACGCGACCGTCAGCTCGCCCAGCCGCCACCGCGCCGGACCGCCCGTGACCGGCCAGCCCGCGTCGCGCATCCGCCCGACCGCCGCGCGCCACCGCTGCACGGCGCCGAAGTCGGCCAGCGGCGCCGCGCTCGCCCACGCGCGATCGAGCTCGACGAGCAGCGCGTGCACGCGCTCGCCCGGCACGTTGCGGTGGATGAGCGCCTTCGGCAGCCGCTCGGCCACGACCGAGGGCGCCTCCATCGCGTCGGAGCCGAGCTCGTCGACCTTGAGCGCGATCGTCAGCGAGCGCGGGCCGTCGGCGTCGAGCGCGACCCACGAGCACACGCGCCCGATCTCGTTCGACGTGCCCTCCACGAGCAGCCCGCCGGGCGCGAGCCGCGCGAGCATCGTCGCCCAGTGCTCGGCCACCTCGTGCTCGTCATACTGCCGCAGCACGTTCATCGCGCGGACGACGTGCGGCCGCCGCGGCGCCGGCACCTCGAAGCCGCCGCGCGCGAACGACACCCGCGCCTCGCGCGCCATGGCGCGGCCGTAGCGCGTCGGGCCGGCATCGCGCGCG
>DASSWM010000068.1:0-2581 GCA_035704865.1 Agrococcus sp. | reverse complement strand
AGCCGCTTGAAGCGGTCGCTGCCGCGCGTCGAGCCCGCGCTGTCGACCTCGGCGCCCGGCACGCCGCTCGCGCCCACCTGCAGGATCGCGCGTGCGAGCACCTCGTCGCGCACCTCCCGCCGGGCGTGGTCGTCGGCGAGCATCTCGACGAGCGCCGCGACCTCGGCATCCGCGAGCGCCGCGATCGGGAACCACGGCAGCGCCGAGCGCCAGGCGCGGAACGCGAGCAGCAGGATGTCGTGGCGCTGCTCGACGTGCCCGCGCTCGTGCGCGATCACGGCGACGAGCTCGTCGGGGTCGAGCCGGTCGAGCAGCCCCTGCGAGAGCACCGTCACCGAGCCCGCGCCGCGCGGCAGGCAGTAGGCGACGGGCACCGCGTCGTCGAGCACGCGCGTGCGCGCGCGGGTCGGATGCGGTGACGTGAGCATGTCGAGCAGGGCAAGGTGGCGATGGCGCTGGCGGGTCACCTGCACGATCGTGACCGCGAGGTGCACCAGCAAGTAGATCGCGAGCGCCGCCGCCGGGATGAGCGCGAGCCACAGCTGCGGGCCTGCCGCGAGCGCAGCGCCGCCGGAGATGCCAGGCGCGACCGCGAGCCCGGTGAGCGCGAGCGCGCCGATCATCGACAGGCCGCCGGCGAGCCCGACGCCCTGCCACACGAGCAGCGCGATGACGGGCGCCCGCATCGGCCACGCGGCGCGCGAGAGCCACACGGGCACGGGCCACGCCAGCAGCACCGCGACGAGCCACAGCATCACAGCGGCCCACAGCAGCGCGCCCTGCGGGATGAGCAGCTCGGGGATCACGAGCTGCGGCACGAGCGGCGCCGCCGACCCGGGCTCCGCCATGAGCAGCGCCGCCGACCCAGGCTCCGCGACGAGCGGCTGCTCCGCGACGAGCGGCTGCTCCGCGACGCCCCCCGGCACGCGCAGCCCGCCATCGAGCACGTCAGCGGCCGCGAGCACGATCGCCCGCCGCTACTCCGCGCCCTTGAGGAGCTGGCGCAGCGTCGCCGCGTCCTCCTCCGAGACGCTGCCGACGAAGCGCTCGAGCACCGCGGAGCGGTCCCTCGACTCCCCCAGCACCTCGGTCATGAGCTCGGCCACGTGATCGGCGCGCGAGGCCACCGACGTGTAGCGGTAGGGGCGCACGGCGCGGTCGGAGGCGACGAACCCCTTCTTCTCCAGCCGCGACAGCACGGTCAGCAGCGTCGTGGCGGCGAGCGCGCGGCCGCGCTCGTCGAGCTGCTCCTTGACGTCGTAGGCGGTCACGGGCGACGGCGCGTCCCAGACGGCGTCCATGACCGTGCGCTCCAGCTCTCCGAGCGTCCCCATGTGGCACCTCCCTGCGCCGATCCCCGCCGAGGCCTGCCCGGCGTCTGCCGTGCGGCCCTCACCGAGCCTGCCTCGTGAACGCGCCGAAGCGCATCCGCTCGTCTGATTCTACACCTGGTCGAACTTCTTCTACCGACGAGCGAACTTCTTCTATGGGCTGTCGAACTAGTTCTACATGACGTAGAATTGCGAGCGCGGGCGGAGACCACCGCCCGCGTGCACTGCGAAGGAGACCCCGCGTGGACGTCCTCGACATCGCCCGGTGGCAGTTCGGCATCACGACCGTCTACCACTTCCTCATGGTGCCGCTCACGCTCGGCCTCGGCATGACCATCGCGATCATGCAGTCGCTGTGGGTGCGCACGGGCGACGAGCAGTACCTGCGCATGGTGAAGTTCTGGGGCAAGCTCTACCTGATCAACTTCATCCTGGGCGTCGCGACGGGCCTCGTGCAGGAGTTCCAGTTCGGTATGGCCTGGAGCGAGTACTCGCGCTTCGTCGGCGACGTCTTCGGCGCCCCGCTCGCGCTCGAGGGCCTGCTGGCGTTCTTCGCCGAGTCGACCTTCCTCGGCATCTGGATCTTCGGCTGGGGCCGCCTGCGCAAGGGTCTGCACCTGGCGGCGCTGTGGTGCGCGGTGGTCGGCTCGTGGCTCTCTGCCTATTTCATCATCGTCGCCAACTCCTGGATGCAGCACCCCGTCGGCGTCGAGCTCGGCCCCGACGGCCGCCCGGTCATGACCGACATCTGGGCCGTGCTCACCAACTCCACCGCGCTCGCCGCGTTCACGCACACGATCTTCGGCGCGCTCGTCGTCGCCGGCATGTTCCTCATCGGCATCTCCTGGTATCACCTGTGGCGCCGCCGCGACGACGGCATCGACACCGCGACGCCCATCGAAGGGCCTGCCGGCATCGCCGGCTCGATCCGCCGCGCGCGGGCCGACCGGGCGCAGCTCGCCCGTCTGCTCCTCGCACGCCTGCCGCTCGGCCGCCGGCGGGCTGGCGGCCGGCAGTCCGCCGGAAGGCAGGAGGGGGCGGATGCGTCGGGCCGCGTCGTCGTCGGAGAGGCGCCCTCCGTCGTCGGTCGCGACCGCACCGACCACGGCGTCTGGCTCTGGTCGCTGCGGTTCGGCGCCGTGCTCGCGATCATCGCCTTCGGCGGCACGGTGCTCACGGGCGACTGGCAGGGCAAGCTCATGTACGAGCAGCAGCCGATGAAGATGGCCTCCGCCGAGGCCGCCTGCCAC
>DASSWM010000067.1:0-23597 GCA_035704865.1 Agrococcus sp. | reverse complement strand
AGGTCGTGTCGCTCGGGTCCGGCCCGCTGCGCGAGACCTACCTGTCGACTCGCAAGATCATCGAGGCCGCGCGCTCGACGGGCGCGCAGGCGATCCACCCGGGCTACGGCTTCCTGTCGGAGAACGCCGCCTTCGCGCACGCGTGCGCCGACGCGGGCATCGTCTTCATCGGGCCGCCTGCCTCGGCGATCGAGACGATGGGCGACAAGATCTCGGCCCGCCACGCGGTCGAGTCGCGCGGCGTCGCGACGGTGCCGGGCATCGCCGAGCCGGGCCTCGACGACGCCGCGCTCATCGCGGGTGCAGAGCGCGTCGGCTTCCCCGTGCTCATCAAGCCCGCCGCGGGCGGCGGCGGCAAGGGCATGTACCGCGTCGACGAGCCGGGCGAGCTGCCGCACGCGCTCGCCGCGGCGCGGCGCGAGGCCGCCGCGTCGTTCGGCGACGACACGCTCTTCATCGAGCGGTTCGTGACGAACCCGCGCCACATCGAGGTGCAGGTGCTCGCCGACACGCACGGCACTGTCATCCACCTGGGCGAGCGCGAGTGCTCGCTGCAGCGCCGCCACCAGAAGGTCATCGAGGAGGCGCCGAGCGCCCTGCTCACCGAGGCGCAGCGCGCCGCGATCGGCGCCGCCGCGGTCGAGACGGCCCGCTCGGTCGGCTACGTCGGCGCCGGGACGGTGGAGTTCATCGTCGCCGCCGACCGGCCCGACGAGCCGTTCTTCATGGAGATGAACACGCGCCTGCAGGTCGAGCACCCCGTGACGGAGCTCGTCACGGGCATCGACCTCGTCGCGCAGCAGCTGCGCATCGCTGCGGGGGAGCCGCTCGGCATCGCGCAGGAGGACGTGACGCTCACGGGCCACGCGATCGAGGCGCGCATCTACGCCGAGGATCCCGCTGCCGGCTTCCTGCCCACCGGCGGCACGGTGCTCGAGCTGCGCTGGCCCGAGGGGCCCGGCATCCGCGTCGACGCGGGCGTCGACCACGGCACCACGATCGGCTCGAGCTACGACCCGATGATCGCGAAGGTCATCGCGCACGGCGCCGACCGCGCCGCCGCGCTCGACCGCCTCGACGACGCGCTCGCCGCGACGAGCGTGCTGGGCGTCACCACCAACCGCGGCTTCCTGCGCGGCCTGCTCGCCGAGCCCGCCGTGCGCGCGGGCGATCTCGACACGGGGCTCATCGACCGCGAGGGCGAGCGCATCGCCGCGGCCCCCGTGCCGAGCGAGGCGTTCGCGGTGGCTGCCGCGCAGTCCGCTCCGCCGACGCCGCACCTCGTCGGCGCGTGGGCACCCGACGGCTGGCGCATCGGCGGCTCGGTCGGACGCCGCATGCGGTTCACGGACGGCGACGGCGTCGCGACCGTGCGCGTGCTCGGCCTGCCCGCCGCGGGCGACTTCGGCTTCGTCGGCGGCAGCATGCCCGACGAGCTCCGCACCGACGTCGAGGTGACGCGCGCCGACGGCGCGACCGAGCGCATCCGCGTCTCTCCCTTCCAGCTCGCCGTGCCCGACGGGGACGCGATGCTCGTCGCGCTGCCCTCGGGCGACTGGCGCATCGAGCGGCACGTGGCTGCGCGCCGCGGCCGGGCGGCTGCCGAGCCGAGCCTCGACTCGCCCATGCCCGGCACGGTCGTCGCCGTGCACGTGGGCGACGGCGACCGCGTCGAGGAGGGCCAGTCGGTCGTGAGCGTCGAGGCGATGAAGATGGAGCACGTGCTGCGCGCGCCCGTCGCCGGCACCGTGCACGTGCGCGCCAAGATGGGGGAGCAGGTGGCGCGCGGCCAGGAGCTCGCGACCGTCACGCCCGACGAGGAGGAGAGCGCATGACCGACAGCAGCACCGCCGACGCCGCGGCCGCCGACAGCGTGTCCGTCGGCAGCGCCTCTGCCGACACCGCGTCCGCCGACGCCGCCGAGCGCCGCATCACGCAGCGCGGCCTCTACTTCGACGAGCTCGAGGAGGGCGTCGTCTACGAGCACCGCCCGGGCCGCACGATGACCGAGACCGACAACGTGCTGTTCACGACGCTCACGATGAACGCGCAGCCGCTGCACCTCGACCGGCACTGGAGCGAGTCGACCGAGTTCGGCGAGCCGCTCATGAACTCGATGCACACGCTCGCGACGATGGTCGGCATGTCGGTCGGGCAGCTCACGCTCAACACGATCGTCGCGAACCTCGGCTTCAGCGAGGTCGTCTTCCCCGCGCCCGTGCGCCACGGCGACACCATCTACTGCGAGACGCGCGTGACCGGCAAGCGCGAGTCGAAGTCGCGCCCCGGCCAGGGCATCGCGACCTTCGAGCACCTCGCGCGCAACCAGGAGGGCGTCATCGTCGCGAAGGCCGTGCGGACCGTGCTCATGCAGCTGCGCCCCGAGGGCGCGGCGTGAGCGCGGGCACGAGCGCGGGCGCGAGCCCGGTTGCTGCCGCGTCCGGCTCGACGGCGTCCACGGCATCGCCGGCTGGGCTCGGCATGGGCCCCGCGCTGCTGTTCTGCCCCGGCGACCGCGCCGATCGCTTCCAGAAGGCGGCGGACAGGGCGGATGCGGTGATCCTCGACCTCGAGGACGCCGTCGGCGCCGAGTCCAAGACCGCCGCCCGCGCGGCGATCCGGGCCGCCGCCCTCGACCCCGAGCGCACCATCGTGCGCGTCCAGGACGCATCCGCCGCCGGCTTCGGCGACGACCTCGCGGCGGTCGCCGCGTCGCCGTTCCGCACCGTCATGCTCGCGAAGGCGGAGTCGGCCGAGCAGGTCGACGCGGTCGCCGCCGCGGTGCCGGGCGCGCGGGTCGTCGTGCTCGTCGAGACCGCTCGCGGCGTGCTCGCGGTCGAGTCGCTCGTCGCGCACCGGGCTGTCGTGGGCGTCATGTGGGGCGCGGAGGATCTCGTCGCCTCGCTCGGCGGCACCTCGAGCCGTGACGCGGCCGGCGCCTACCGCGACGTGGCGATGCACGCGCGCAGCCGCATCCTGCTCGCCGCCGGCGCGCACGGCGTCACGGCGATCGACGCGATACGCACCGACATCGCCGACCTCGACGGCGCCCACGCCGAGGCGGTCGACGCGGCGGCGAGCGGCTTCGGCGCGAAGGCCGCGATCCACCCGAACCACGTGGAGCCCTACCGCCGCGCGTTCGCGCCGACGGCCGAGCAGCTCGACGAGGCGCGCCGCATCCTCGCCGCCGCCGAGGCGACGCCGGGCGTCTTCTCGTTCGAGGGGCGCATGGTCGACGAGCCGATCCTGCGGCACGCCAGGAGCGTCGTCGCGCGGGCAGAGGCGGCCGGCGCGGCGTAGGCCGGCAGGCTAGGCGCTCGCGCGCAGCTTCGCCCAGTGCACCGCGAAGGCTTCGAGCTTGCCGGTGTAGCCGTGCACGAGCACCGTGTCGCCCGGCTCGAAGCGCGTCTCGGCGTTGGCGAGCACCCAGGTGCCGTCGCGCTTGACGGCGCCGATGCCGACGCCGTGCTTCACCTGCAGGCCGAGCTCGCGCAGCGGCACGGCGGCGAACGAGGCCGGCACCTCGAGCCGCGCGGCCGCGTAGCCCGGCTCGACCTCGATGAAGTCCTCGAGCGCCCCGCGCACCATGTGGGCGACACGGCGGCCCATGTCGGCCTCGGGCCGCACGACGTGCGTGACGCCCAGCTGGTCGAGGATGAGCGCGTGCCGCTCGTCGACGGCCTTCGCCCACACCTCCTTGACGCCCACGCGCAGCAGCTGGCTCGTGACGAGGATGCTGGCCGTGACGTCCGAGCTGATGGCGACGACGACGCGGTCGAACTCGGCGAGGCCGAGCTGCTCGATGAGCTCCGGCCGCGTCGCATCACCCGCGACGACGCCCGTGAGCTGCCCGTTGAGCGCCTGCACCGCATCCGCCCGGTCGTCGATGCCGAGCACCTCGGTGCCGTGGGCCATGAGCTCGAGCGCGAGGGCGGTGCCGAATCGGCCGAGGCCGATGACGGCGATCGAGGTGGCGGAGCCGATCGTCGCGGGGTCGAAGGGTCTGCGGATCCTAGCCAATGACGGGCCTTTCCTTGGGCAGCTCGAACGCGAGCGTGCGGGGGCGGAGCGCGATGGCGGTCGCGACGGTGATGGGGCCGACGCGGCCGATGAACATGAGCATGATGAGGATGAGCTGGCTCGGCGTGCCGACGGATGCGGTGATGCCGGTGGAGAGGCCCACGGTGCCGAAGGCGGAGACCACCTCGAAGAGCACGCGGTCGAGGTCGATGTGGGTGAGCAGCATGATCGCGATCGTCGAGCCGAACACGAGCGCGACCGACAGCAGCGCGACCGTGATCGCCTCGCGATGCACGGCGCGCGAGAGGCGCTTGCCGAACAGCGTGACGGTCGGGTCGCCGCGCACCTCGGCGAGGATGATCGCCAGCAGCACGCCGAAGGTCGTGATCTTGATGCCGCCCGCGGTGCCGGCGGGGCCGCCGCCGATGAACATGAGCACGTCCATCACGAGCAGCGTCTCGGGCTCGAACTGGCCGATGTCGAGCGCGTTGAAGCCGGCGGTGCGCGTCTGCACCGAGTGGAAGAAGGCGTCGAGGATGCGGTTGGCGGGGGAGAGCGGGCCGAGCGTGCCGGGGTTGCCCCACTCGAGCACCGCGATCGCGACGGTGCCGACGAGCAGCAGCGCGCCGGTGCCGGTGAGCACGAGCCAGGTGTGCATCGAGAAGCGGCGCGGATGCGGGGCGTGCTTGAGGATCTGGATGATGACGGGGAAGCCGAGGCCGCCGATGATCGTCGCGGTCGCGAGCGGCAGCAGGATGAACGGGTCGTCGACGAAGCCCATGAGGTTGTCGCTGAAGAGCGCGAAGCCGGCGTTGTTGTAGCTCGAGACGGCGTGGAAGACGCCGAGCCAGGCCGCGTGCAGCGGATCCTCGCCGCGGCCGAGCCAGAAGCGCAGCCACAGCACGATCGCGACGGCGCCCTCGACGGCGAGCGCGATCTTCAGGATGCTGACGACGAGCCGGCGCACGCTGCCCGGGCCCTCGGCGTGCGCCTCCTGCGCGGTGGTGAGGCGCGAGCCGAGCGTGAGCCGGCGCACGACGAAGATGCCGATGAGGCTCGCGAACACCATGACGCCGAGACCGCCGAGCTGGATGAGCAGCACGATCACGACCTGGCCGAACGGCGTCCAGTAGAGCTCGGTGTCGACCACCGTGAGGCCCGTCACGCACGCGGCGGAGACGGCGGTGAACAGCGCCTCGATCCAGGTCGCCGAGCCCTCGCTCTCGCGGGAGATCGGCAGCATGAGCAGCCCCCAGCCGGCGAGGTTCAGCGCGACGAAGCCGGCGAAGATGCGCCTGGCGGGGTGCTGTCGTTCCCAGAGGTGGATGAGCCCCTGACGGGGCCGGCTGATCGCCTGCACGAGCGATGAGCATACGCCTGTCGAGCGGTGCCGCTGCACGCGCTCGATGTGACAACGCGCGAGCCGATCATGTAGAGTGGTGGGGTTGTCCCGGGCGACCGGAGACAGCGATTGGGTCTGTGGCGCAGCTGGTAGCGCACCTGCATGGCATGCAGGGGGTCGGGGGTTCGAGTCCCCCCAGATCCACCAAAACCCCCGCTCAGCCGGGGGTTTTCTCGTTGGGCTCGCGCCTCGCGGCGCCGCTGCGTGAAGGATGGTGGCCGTGACCGCATCTGATCGCTCGCGGCCGCTCGCGCTGCTGCAGACCGCCCTCGTCTCGACCGCGTTCGCGATGCAGCTCGTCATCTCCAACGCGATCAACCCGCTGCTGCCGATCTATCGCGAGCAGCTCGGCATGAGCGCGTTCGTGCTCTCGCTGACCTTCGTGCTCTACGTCGGTGCGCTCGTCCTCGTGCTCGCGCTGCTCGCAAGACCCCGGTTCGCCCGCGTCGCGCCGGCGCTGCTGCTGCTCAGCCTGGCTGCGCTCGTCGTCTCCGATCTGCTCGCAGCGCACCCCGAGGTGTGGTCGATCCTCGCCTCGCGGGTGCTCGTCGGCGTGGCAGGCGGCCTCGGCACGGGCGCGGCATCCGCGCTCGTGGTCGGCACCATCGGCGCACGGGGCCGCTCGATCACCTCGACCGGCAACATGGCTGGGGCCGTCGTCGGCGTGGTCGGCGCGCAGCTGCTGGTCTCCACGGTCGGCGAAGCTGCGCCGACCTTGGTCTTCCTCGGCCACGCCGTGCTCGCCGGCGTGATCCTCGTGGCGCTGGCGATCGTGCTCTGGGCGCGCCGGCGGCCCAACGCCCGCGCGCTCGAGCACCAGACAGGGGCGCTGGAGATGGGACAGCGGACGAAGCGCCGGCCGCCCGCGCGAGCGCGCTCGCTGCTCGTCACGGGCAGCATCGCCTGGATCGGCCTCAGCATCGGCGTCGTCTTCAGCGCCACGATCTTCGCCGAGCTCGGTCAGCCCGTCGTGCAGGCGATCGGTCCTGCGCTGCTGCTGATCGCGAGCGGCGCCTGCCAGCTGGCGAGCCCGGCGCTCACGCGTATCGCTCCATGGATCAGCGGCGTGCTGCTGCTCGCAGTGGGCTGCGCGGCGGTCGCCTGGGGCGCGCTGGTCGTCGCACCGGCCATCGCCGTCGCTGGCCTGACGCTCATCGGCGCGGGGTCGGGCATCGCGTACCGCGCGGCGCTCGTCGCGTTCACGCGCGGCGCGTCCAATGCTCGCCAGAGTGCGCTCGCCTCGACCTACGCCGCCGTGACCTACGCCGTCGCGGCGACGGTCGCGCTGCTCGTCGGGCAGTTGAGCGACGCCGTCGGCTTCGGCCCGGCAGCGGGCGGCACCTTCGGCGTGCTTGCGGTGCTCGCGCTGGTCTCGCTGCGGTGGGCACCGCGGCTGCGCGACACGATCGAGCCTCGCCGGCCGTCGATCTAGCCAAGTCCGTCCGTCACGTCGAGTGTGGCGATGCGCGGTCGGCGACCCGACGTCGCCGAGGAGCGCTCCAGCCGCGCAGCAGCTCGTCGTAGCCCGAGCGGTAGCCGGCGTGGGTCAGCGAGCCGAGCAGGCTCGCCAGCAGTGCTCCGTCGAGGACGGTGCCGCTGCTGACGACGGGCTCGATGGCCGGCGGCGGCGCGACGCCGAGGCGCTCGGCGATGTGGGCCGCGACATCGCCGAGGGGCGCGGGCGTCTGATCCACGGCGTGCAGCACGGCCGGCGGTGTCCCGGTCAGCAGCATCGCATGCAGGGCGCGCACGAGATCGGTCTCATGGATGCGGTTGGTGCGGCGGGCGTGCTGCACCGGAGTGCCGGCGGCGACGCGGCGGATGAGCGACTCGCGGCCGGGGCCGTAGATGCCTGCCGGGCGGATGATGTGCGCGGCGAAGCGCTCGACGGCGAGCAGCTCGCCCTCCCGAAGCGCGCGCGCTCGATCAGAGCCGGGGACCGGTTCGTCGGCCTCGCTGATCGGGCGCGCGCCGGGCACGCCGTCGAACACGCGGGTCGACGATACGAACAGCACCCGCGGCGGCACCGTCGGCAGCGCCTGCGCGAGGTGCTCGAGCGCCGACCGGTAGCCCGCCACGCCGTCGGAGGACTGATCGTCGGGCGGCAGAGTGATGACCATGGCGTCGGCGCTCGGCAGCGGCTGGGCGAGCGGCCGCCCGAGATCCGCGGCGACGGCCGCGAAGGCGCTCGGCAAGCCCGAGGGATCGCGACGCACCGCCACGACCTCTGTGCCCTCACGCACGAGACGCGTGCCGAGCCGCGTGCCGAGCTGCCCGCATCCGATGAGCAGCACCCGTGCGGGCGCGGACCGTGCCCAGACGTGCTCGGATGCCTCCATGGATGCCGCCTCTCGTCGGGTCCATTGTCGACCACCGACGCGGCTGCGATCTCGACCCGGTGGCACTGCGAATACGGCTCGAGCACGCTCGGTTCATCCAGAGCACCCGGCGACTCGGCCGCGACCGCGCGCGGAGATGACGCGGAGCCTCCGGCATGGACGCTCCGCGTCATCGGATCCTGAGCGGACGAACCGACCATCGGCCCATCGACTCAGGCGTCTCAGCGCAGGACGCCGCAGGCGGCAGGATCCGTCGCCTCGGCGGGCAGGCTGCCGTTCAGCTCACTGGCGCCCTCCTCGCTGAAGCTGTAGGTGCCGTTGCCGTCGTAGTCGATGCCGTGGATGACGAGCACGCCCTCACCAGCGCGGATGGCGTCGGCGATCTCACGGGCGGTGCCGGTGCCGTCAGCGCCCGGATAGCCGGTGCCGGCGACATCAGTGAACTCGATGTTGTCGCGGCTGTAGTCGTAGCTGCCATCCTGCGAGACGGGGAACCGGCTCACGTCGAGGAAGCTCGCCGGCGTCGTGTCGCCGCTCGTGTTCAGCGAGATCACGACCGGGCCGTAGGCCGGCACGCCCTCGAGCGTGTTGATCCTGCCGTCACCGTTGCTGTCGAGCGCGAGGTTCGGGCACTCGTTCATCGCCTGCTCGCCGTAGTGGATGTGCTGCGCGTGCGGGGCGTCGGGCGACAGTCCCTCGGCATGGACCTCGATGTGCTGGATGCGCTGGTTGCGCACGACTGCCGTCGCCGTGCCCGAGGCGCCCGAGCCGTTGAGCTCCATGAGCGTGGCGTGCAGCGTCACGGTCTTCTCGGCACCCCGCCCGTTGTTCGCCATCGCTGGGGCCGTGCCCAAGGCCACCGTCGCCAAGACCGCGGCCGTGGCGCCGAGCACCAGCTTCATGTTCTTCTTCATGATCGA
Source organism: Agrococcus sp. (assembly GCA_035704865.1). GTDB lineage: Bacteria > Actinomycetota > Actinomycetes > Actinomycetales > Microbacteriaceae > Agrococcus. Next base: position 14,916 of record DASSWM010000067.1, on the reverse strand, counting down.
CTCCTTCGTCGTCGCCGCCCCTGAGGACGATGTCCTGCGAATAGAGGCGCCAGCGGTGATTCGTTGCAGAACGCCGTTCGGATTGCCCGCGTTCACGTTCCGCCCGGCCGGGCAGGCGCGGAGTCAGTCGCTGTGGCGCCGATCTCGCACGTGCAGGCCCGCTGCCCGCTGCTCGACGTCGAAGAGCTCTGTCGCGCGAATGAGATCCGAGAGCTTCGCATAGCCCCAGTTTCGGGAGTCGAAGTCGGGCTGCTGCTTGCGGATGAGGTTGCCGATCGGCGCCAAGTTCGCCCATCCGTCCTCGCCTGAAGCGGCGATGACGCTCGCTCGAAGGCCAGCCACGAGCTTGGCGTCACTGCGGAGCTTCGGGGTCGGCACTCGCTGCGGCGCTGTCGCCGCGACCTCGAGCAGCGGCTCGTCGAGCACCTCGAGGTACGTGAACTGGTCGCATGCGTTCCGGAACGCCTCGGGCGTCTTCCGCTCGCCGAAGCCGTAGACCGTGATGCCCTCCTCACGGATGCGGGAGGCCAGACGGGTGAAGTCGCTGTCGGAGGAGACGATGCAGAAGCCGTCGAAGCGGCGCGTGTACAGCAGGTCCATCGCGTCGATGATGAGCGCACTGTCGGTGGCGTTCTTCCCGGTGGTGTTCGCGAACTGCTGGATCGGCTGGATCACGTGCTCGGCGGCCACCGGCTTCCAGCTGCTCAGGTTCGGTCGCGTCCAGTCTCCGTACACGCGCTTCACCGACGCGGTGCCGAAGCGCGCGACCTCGGTCAGCACCGCGCCCATCCGCGACGGCGCGACGTTGTCGGCGTCGACGAGGACGGCGAGCAGATCCTGAGGCTTCGTCATGCCGCAAGCATGGCACTCGCCGACCGCAGGATCGGGGCGCCGCTGCTCGTGTCGACATCGCGAGAGGGCCTCGACAGTGGTCGCTCAGCGATATATCGTTCAGTATCGCCGAGCGACGCTGCCCGGCACGGATGCTGACAGTGGAGGACACCATGCACGGCACGTTCGACGCAGGTTTCGGATCGCAGGGCTTCGGCGGACCGGGCGGGCCCGGCCGCGGCGGCCCGCGCTGGCGCGGCGCCGGTCGCGGCGACCACATGTGGGAGGCGATGGAGCAGTTCCGCGAGGCGTTCATGCCGCCGCGCGGGCAGCGCATGGGGCGCGGCGACGTGCGCGCCGCGGTCATCGCGCTGCTGGCCGAGCAGCCGATGCACGGCTACCAGATCATCCAGCAGATCGAGGAGCGCTCCGGCGGCGCCTGGAAGCCGAGCCCGGGCTCGGTCTACCCGACGCTCCAGCTGCTCACTGACGAGGGCCTGCTCACCGCCACCGAGGCCGACGGCCGCAAGACGTACGAGCTCACGGAGGGCGGTCGCGCGGAGGCCGAGGCGGCGAAGGAGCGCCACGCGCCCTGGCTCGCCGCCGAGGGGGAGCAGCCGCAGCAGGGCCGCCGCGACGTCGCGAAGGCGGGCTTCGAGCTCGCACAGGCCGCCGCGCAGGTGGCGCGCTCCGGCAACCCCGAGCAGGTGGAGCGCACCATCAGCGTGCTCGACGACGCGCGCCGTAGGCTGTACAGCATCCTCGCCGAGGGCTGATCCCGGAGTGCCGCAGGCACGTCGGGCACAAGGAGAGCCGATGCCCGACGACCAGCGCACGAGCGCCCGCTACCGGCGCATCGTGCGCTTCGCCGCGCGGCAGCTCGCCGTGCTGTGGTGGTTCGAGGTGGCGCTGCCGCGCATCGGCCTCGGCGCCCTCGCCGCGCGCGGCCGCAGCGAGCGCCTGCAGCGCCTCGCGCGCCGGTTCCACGGCCTCGCGACCGAGCTCGGCGGCCTCATGATCAAGGTCGGCCAGTTCCTCTCCTCGCGCCTCGACGTGCTGCCGCCCGAGATCACGAACGAGCTGGCCGGCCTGCAGGACGAGGTGCCGCCCGTGCCGTTCGCGCAGCTGCGCTCGCTCGCCGAGACCGAGCTCGGCATGCCGCTCGAGCGCGCCTACGCCTGGGTCGAGGAGGAGCCGCTGGCCGCTGCCTCACTCGGGCAGGTGCACCGCGCCCGCCTCGTCGAGCTCGACGCCGCGCACCTCGGGACGGCGGATGCGGTGGTCAAGGTGCAGAGGCCGGGCATCGGCGCGATCGTCGACGTCGACCTCGCCGCGCTGCGCCGCGTCGCCGGCTGGCTGCGCCACGTGCACCTGGTCTCGAGCCGCGTCGACGCGCCCGCGCTCGTCGAGGAGTTCGCGCGCACGAGCCTCGAGGAGATCGACTACCTGCACGAGGCGGCGAGCGCCGAGCGGTTCGCGGCCGGCTTCGCGCACGACGACCGCGTGCTGGCGCCCGAGGTCGTGTGGGAGCGCACGACCCGCCGGGTGCTGACGCTCGCGGACGTCGCGGCGATCAAGATCACCGACGTCGATGCGCTGCGCGCCGCCGGCATCGACCCCACCGCCGTCGCGCACACGTTCGCGGCGGTCATGTTCGACCAGATCTTCACGCACGGCTTCTTCCACGCCGACCCGCATCCGGGCAACCTCTTCGTGACGCCGCGGCGCGGTGGCGGCGGCCACGACGCATCCGGCCGACCGCACGAGGGCGATGGGCCCGAGTGGCAGCTGACCTTCATCGACTTCGGCATGATGGGCGAGGTGCCCGCGTCGACGCGCAGCGGCTTGCGGCAGCTGCTGGTCGCCGCGGCGCAGCGCGACGGCGCCGGGATCGTCGCCGCCATCACCGAGCTCGGCGCGCTGCTGCCCACGAGCGACACCGCCGCCCTCGAGCGGGCGATGACGCAGGCGTTCGCGCGCTTCGGCGGCATGGGCTTCGCGGAGCTGAAGCAGGTCGAGCCGCGCGAGTACCGGGCGTTCGCGCGCGAGTTCGGCGAGGTGATGCGCTCGCTGCCGTTCCAGCTGCCGGAGGATCTGCTGCTCACGATCCGCGCGGCCTCGCTCACGTCGGGCGTGTGCAGCGCGCTCGACCCCGCGTTCAACGTGTGGGACGCGGCGGAGCCCTATGCGGCCAAGCTGCTGCGCGATGAGACCGTCGGCTTCGCCCGCACGATCGTCGACGAGGGCATCGCGATCGCGGGCGCCGCGGTGCGGCTGCCGAAGCGGCTCGACGCGCTCGCCACCCGCATCGAGGAGGGGCGGCTCGAGGTCGCCGCGCCGCGGCTGACACGCCTCGTCGACCGGCTGCAGCGCCGCATCGGACGGCTGTCGTCGGCCGTCATCTTCGCGGGCATGCTGCTGGCGGGCGCGCTCGTGCGCGTCGAGGACCTCGTGCTCGGCACCGTGCTCATGATCGCCTCCGCCGTGCCGCTGCTGCACGCGGCGTTCGGCGGGCTGGCCGACCGGCGGCGCTGAGGCGTGAGGAGGGCCACGTGAGCCGATGGAAGCGCATCCGTGACGCGTTCTGGTTCATCCCTGCGCTGTGCTGCGCGGTGGCCGTGCTGCTGTCGGAGGCGATGATCTCGGTCGACCGAGCCATCGACGGCGCCGACCTGGGGCCGCTCGCAGGGCTCGTCAACCGGGTCGGCGAGGCGGGCAGCCGAGACCTGCTCGGGGCGATCGCGAGCTCGACGCTCGCGGTGGCCGCCACGAGCTTCTCCATCACGATCGCGGTGCTGGCGACCGCTTCCTCGACGTACGGGCCGCGGCTCGTCCGCAACTTCATGGCCGATCGCGGCAACCAGATCGTGCTGGGAGTGTTCTCGGCCACCTTCCTGTACTCGCTCCTCGTGCTGCGCTCCATCCGGGCGCTCGGCGACACCGATGCGGTCTTCGTGCCGCACCTCGCCGTGAACCTCGCGGTGCTGCTCGGCGTGCTGTCGATCGGGGTGCTGGTGTACTTCATCAATCACATCGCCGACTCGGTGCAGGTGTGGACGCTGGCCGGGCGGGTGCGCTCCGATCTGCTCGACGCGGTCGAGCGCCTCTACCCCGAGGGCGTCGGACGCGATGCGCGCGAGCTCGAGGACGACGCAGCGTCGGCGGGAATCCCCGGCGGGCTCGATGCGGACGGCGCGTCGGTCGCATCGCGCGAGATCGGATACGTGCAGCAGGTGTCCGAGGACCGGCTGCTGGCTGCGGCGCAGCGGCATGACGCGTTGGTGGTGCTGCGGGTGCGTCCCGGCGGTCACGTCGCGGAGGGCACGACGCTCGCGACGCTCTGGCCACCGGAGCGCGTCGACGACGAGCTCGCGGACGAGGTCAGGGCGTGCGTGCTCACCGGCTCGGCGCGCACGCCGGAGCAGGACATCGCGTTCAGCGTGCAGGTGCTCGAGGAGATGGCGGTGCGGGCGCTGTCGCCGGGCACGAATGACCCGTACACCGCGATCAACGCCCTCGATGAGCTCAGCGCCGGCTTCGCGCGGCTCGTGGGCCGCTCGATCCCGTCGCGGTACCGCTACGACGACCGGGGGCGACTGCGCGTGATCGTCGAGCGCGTCGAGCCGGCCGAGCTGCTGGAGCTCGTCTTCGACGCCATGCGCACGTACGCGAAGCAGCACCCCACGGTGCTGCGGCGCACGCTGCTGCTCGCCGAGCAGGTCGGTCGCGCCAGCCGGTCACCGGAGCTCCGCGCGCATCTGCGCCGCCAGGTGCGGCTCCTCCTGGAGGCCTACGAGCGCAGCGAGCCGCAGGAGCACGATCTCCTCCGGCTCCGGCAGCGGGCCGCCGAGGTGCAGGAGTCACTGGCTGCGCCGCACTCGGCATGAGTTCACCGCTGCACACATGACCGCTCGGCGGCCGTTGCCGGCATTGCGCCCATATCGAGCGTCAGCGCGCCGCGCTCACCCCTCGTCCTGCACGACGTGCCGCATGCCGAGCTCGTCGGCGACCGCGCGGCCCAGGCCGATCGCCTCCTCCTTCGTGCCGAAGCTCTGCGATCGCTCGGGGTGACCCGGCACCGCGTTCTCCCACTGCCCGCGATTGGGCCGCGTCACCACGGCGTCGTCGGTCTGCTCGTCGCGCTCGTCGGCTCGATCCATGGCTCTTGCCTCCTGTCGATGCGTGGTGCTGCCAGCGTCGGCGATGACTCCGCACCGCACAACCCCCGGATCCGGCGCGCGGCCTGCCAGGATCGAGGCATGCGCGCCCTCGTCCTCGACGCCGTCCGCGGCACCCCGCTCGTCCGCGACGTGCCACGGCCCGTGCCGCCGTCGGACGGCGTCGTCGTCGAGGTGATGGCGACAGGCATGTGCCGCAGCGACTGGCACGCGTGGGCAGGCCACGACGACATCGCCTTCCCGCACGTGCCGGGGCACGAGCTCGCGGGCGTCGTCTCGGCGGTCGGCGACGCCGTGCAGCGCTGGCGGGTGGGCGATCGCGTGGCGGTGCCGTTCGTGTGCGGCTGCGGCAGCTGCGAGTGGTGCCTCGCCGGCGACGCGCAGGTGTGCCCTCAGCAGCAGCAGCCGGGCTTCACGCATTGGGGATCCTTCGCCGAGCACGTGGCGCTGCACGCCGCCGACGCCAACCTCGTCGCCATCCCCGACGGCATCGACTTCGCGACCGCGGCGAGCCTCGGCTGCCGGTTCGCGACCGCCTATCGCGCCCTCGTCGGCCGCGCGCGCGTCAGGACGGGGGAGTGGGTGACCGTCATCGGGGCCGGCGGCGTCGGCCTCAGCGCCGTCATGATCGGCCGCGCGCTCGGCGCTCGCGTCGTCGCGGTCGACCGCAACCCATCCGCCCTCGAGCTCGCGGCCGGGCTCGGCGCGGACCACACCGTGCTCGCCGACGGCCGCGACGTGCCGGCAGCCGTCGCGGCGCTCACGGGCGGCGGCAGCCACGTGTCGGCCGACGCGGTCGGCAGCGAGCAGACGGCGTCGGATGCGGTGCTGGGCCTGCGCAGGCGCGGCCGGCACGTGCAGATCGGCCTGCTGCCGCCGGTGGACGGGCATCCGCGCGTGCCGCTCTCGCGCGTGATCGCGTGGGAGCTGGACGTGCTCGGCAGCCACGGCATGGCGGCGCGCGACTACCCCGGCATGCTTGCGCTCATCGAGCAGGGCGTGCTCGAGCCGCAGCGGCTCATCGAGCGCACCGTCGGCCTCGAGGAGGCGGGGCGGCTGCTGCCGGCGTTCGACCGCTCGACGGCGGCGGGCATCACGATGATCGATCCGCGGCGCTGAGCTCTCCGGACCGATGCGCTCTGATGCGCACGTGCTGTCGCAGCACCGGCATCACAGCGCTGATCGAAGCTCTGCGAGCGCGGTGCGTGCGAGCGCCTCGACATCGCGAGTCGCGTCTGACCACGGTGCCGGTGCATCGAGCGCGCCGACGAGAGCCCGCAGACGCTTCCCGTCGGATCCCGCGAGGCGATCAAGCACTTCGCGAGAATCAGTGAGGCATGCGAGCAGCATCACAGCATCGGATGCATGGCGGTCGCGATCACGGCCGTCGGCCAGATAAGCCGCACCCTTCAGCACGAGCGCGCCATGGATGTTGGGCACGCTGAGGCGCACGATGTCATCGGCGGTCGCGACGTCGACGTCCATCGTGCGTCGAAGCGCTTGCGTACCCCCGGTTACCGCGAAGACATCCTTGCCCGCGAACCGCGCCCGGAGGCTGGGCGCGAGGTGATCCGCCGTCATGAGGTCAATCGTGTCGTCGCCACGCTGGAAGCGATAGGTGTGCATGGCCGAGCGGTCGAGCTCGTATTGGAGCCGGCGCAGATCTGCCACCGCATCCGCATACGTCACCGAGCCGGTCTCGAGATGCAGGGCAGCATCGACATCGGTCGTGGGGCGCGAGGGTTGCAGGCCGGCCAGCAGCGCGTGCAGCTGCACCATGAGGCCGCCGACGAGCGTCCACGAGCCCGGCGGAAGCGCTCTCGCGATCTCGAACGCCTGCGGCCAGGGTCGGTGCCAGCCGCCGACCGGTTCGTCCAGCCGCAGCAGCGGCCGAGCGCGGCTCATAGACGCCGCACCTGCTGCTGCAGCCAGCGCCTGGCTGCGCTGCTCTCGCGCGTGCCTCCGTAGGCGAACAGCCCGAGTGCTTCCCAGGCGAGTCGGTGCGCGTCTGCGCCCTCGACGATGAGGACATCGCCTTCGGTGTCGTGCACCAGTCGCAGCGCGCGAGCGCGATGTGCTGCATCGTCGGCGACGATCACAGCGAGCCCGCCGTCGGCCGCGAGGCCGAGTCGATCGGCGATCGTGGACGGGGTGCTGGGCGTGGCGCCCGTGCGGCGCCAGAGCGACACCCGTCCGGGCAGCAGCTGGTAGGCGAGCTCGCTCGCGTCAGCTGCACGAATCCGTGCTCGGAGGCGGCTGCGCTCAGCGCTGCCCAGCAGCGTCGTCTCGCTCGACTGGATGAGCTCGAGCGCGGCCTCAGCCGTGTGCGGTGCCCAGCGACGGCCCCGCCCTGTCGTCCGCCTCGCCGCTTCGAGCGCGCGATCGGATACCAGCGTGGCGTCGCCGAGCCGGTCGGTGACGAGCAGGCCCGCCTGGGCGAGACGATTGACCTGGCGCTTGCTGACCCCGAGGTGCTCGGCGGCAGTGCGGGTCGAGCGGAGCATGCAGATAGTGTCCCGATCAAGACTCTATCTGTCAACCGTGACGCTGACGGCACGATCCAGGATCGTGGTCGCCTGGGAGCGCGGGGTTCACCGAGCCGATCTGGATGAGCTCGACGAGCAGCGCCTCGGCCTCGGTATCCCTCACCGGTAGTGCTCGGGCAGCGGGTTGGCCGCCAGGCCCTCGGTCGACAGCAGCAGCACGACCGCGTCCGCCGGCAGCGCATCCGTCTCTCCATCGCCCTCCGCCGCGCGCAGCGCCCGCACGCCCGCGAGCGACGAGGCGCCGCACGGCCCGGCGTCGAGGCCGAGCCGCTGCAGGTCGTGCACCGCCTGCGCCGCGGCGTCCTCGCTCACGGTCACGGCCGCGTCGACGCCGTCGCGCAGCACGGGCCAGGCGATCTCCGAGAGCGTGCCGCAGTTCATGCCGAGCATGATGGTCGGTCCGGTCGGCACGCTCGTCGGCTCGCCGGCCTCGAGCGAGTCGATGAGCGTCGGCGCGAGCTCCGGCTCGACCGACAGGACCGAGGCCGCGCGCCCGCCGACGATGCCCGGCGCCGAGCGGAAGTGCCGCACGACCGCCTGCGCGAGCGACCCGACGCCGACCGGCACGGCGACGAGGTCGACCCGCGCCGCGCCCGCCGCGGCGAGCTGCTCGCTCGCCTCGGCGCAGAGCGTCTCGTAGCCGTCGACGATCCACTGCGGCACGTCGTGGTAGCCCGGCCACGCGGTGTCCTGCACGTGCAGCATCGCGGGGTCGGCGCTCGCCGCATCGGCCGCCGCCGTCACGACGTCGTCGTAGGGCAGGTCGAGCTCGCGCACCGTGGCGCCCTCCGACTCGATCGCGCGCTTCGCCGCGCTCGTGACCGTCGATGGCACGAAGACGACCGAGCGGATGCCGACCAGGCGAGCCATGTGGGCGACGGCACGGCCGTGGTTGCCGTCCGTCGCCGCGACGAGCGTCACGTCGCTGTCGGCGAGCTGCTCGCGGAGGGCGTCGATCGACAGCGGCGCGGCGCCGGGGGAGACGTGCTCGGTGAGCGCCCGGACCACCGCGTAGGAGACGCCGAGCATCTTGAACGCCGGCAGCCCCATGCGCGAGGACTCGTCCTTGACGAACACGCGGCCGACGCCGAGCTCCGATGCGAGTGCAGGCAGCTCGACGAGCGGGGTGCGCGCGTAGCCGGGCAGGTGCGCGTGGAACTCGGCGATGCCCGTGAGCGGCTCGCAGCGCCAGTCGCGGGCCGCCTCGTTGCGGTACGACCGGGGCGCGGCGCCCGGATCCGTCGTCATGCGATCGCCGCGATCCGCAGCGGGGCGCCGATCGGTGAAGTCATGGTCACAGCAGGCCTCCTCGTGCTCGTGCACCCGACGCTACCCATGCATCGCCCTGCGATCCATGCCCGACCGCGCTGTCGCGGCCGCTCCGAGGGCACTAGGGCAGCGCGTGCCGCGGGGCGAGCTCCTGGCGGCTGTGCCGCGTCGGGCGGAACGCCTGGATCTGGACGAGCGTCGGCTCCGTCGCCACGCCCGGGCCGCCATCCTGCACCCACGCGATGATGTCGCCGGTCACGGCCGTGTCGTTGACCTCGCCGACCCACACCGGCTCGGCACCGGCGCCGACGCCCGCCTCGCCCGGCATGACGACGACGACGTTCGAGTGCTCGCAGGCGTCGAGGCACTTGCTCGGCACGACCGCGGCGGCATCCCGCAGGCGCGACCGGAACGCCTCCAGCTGCGCACCGTGATCGAGTCCAGGATGCTTGCGCCGGCTGCCGCAGTCGCCGCCGCGGCAGACGACGACCGTCAGCTGCTCGGGCTGCGGCGGGGTCTCCCGGCGCCTGCTGCCGCGCTTCGCCATCCGCATCTCCGTCCGCCGTTCGGTCGTCCGAGCATGCCACGTGCGCGCGTCGGCCGTCGCACGGTGCGTGCCGCTGGTGGGCGTCGATGTCACAGACCGGGCCGCACCGGTGTCTTCATGGTGAGCGGAACCATCCGCGAACCCGAGGAGGAGACATGAACGCCAGCACCCGAGTGCCCGCGGCCGAGATCACCGGCTTCACCGGCGGCCTGATGAAGATGGCCAGCCGCAAGATGATCGGGCAGGTGCCCGACTCGCTGGGCGTGCTCTGGCATCACCGGCGCGTGCTGCAGGACCTGATGGGCATCGGCCGCAAGTCGGAGCGATGGGGCGAGCTCGACAAGGGCCTCACGTCGCTCGTGATCATGGCGGCGGCGGCCGAGATCGGCTGCAGCTTCTGCCTGGACTTCAACTACTTCATGGCGCACGACCGCGGCCTCGACGAGACGAAGGCGCGCGAGGTGCCACGGTGGCGCGAGTCGGAGGGCTTCACGCCGCTCGAGCGCCGCGCGATGGCGTACGCGACGGCGATGTGCCAGCTGCCGGTGACCGTCACCGACGAGATGTCGGCCGAGCTGCTCGACGAGCTCGGCGCGCCCGCACTCATCGAGCTCACCGCCAAGGTGGCGCTCATGAACGCGACCGCGCGCATGAACATCGCGCTCGGCATCCGCTCGCAGGAGTTCGCGGACGCCTGCGGCCTCCCGCCGCTGGCCGCGCGATCGGGCGGGATAGGCTCCCGGGCATGACCGACGACCCGTTCGTCACCCATCGCAGCCTGCTGTTCACGGTCGCCTACGAGATCCTCGGCTCGGCCGTCGACGCCGAGGACGTGCTGCAGGAGTCGTGGCTGCGATGGGCCCAGGTCGACCGCGACGAGGTGCGCGACCCGCGCGCGTACCTCGTGAGGGTCGTGACACGGCAGGCGCTCAACCAGGTGCGCACGCTCGCCCGTCGGCGCGAGGACTACGTCGGCGAGTGGCTGCCCGAGCCGCTGCTCACGACCCGTGACGTCGCGGAGGACGTGGAGCTGTCTGAGAGCCTGTCGATCGCGATGCTGACGATCCTCGAGACGCTCTCGCCCACCGAGCGCGCCGTGTTCGTGCTGCACGAGGTGTTCGACGTGCAGCACGACGAGATCGCGGATGCGGTGGGCAAGACCCCCGCGGCGGTGCGGCAGATCGTGCACCGCGCGAGGGCGCACGTCGCCGCGCGCCGGCCCCGCGTGCGTGCCTCGCGTCGCGAGCAGGAGCGGGCCGCGCAGCAGCTCGTCGCGGCACTGAACACCGGCGACCTGCAGGGCCTGCTCGACGTGCTCGCACCGGAGGTCGTGCTCGTCGTCGACGGCGGCGGCGTGAGCGGAGCGGCGAAGCGGCCGGTGGTCGGCCGTGATCGGCTGGTCACACTGCTCATGTCGGGCGCCGGTCGCCTGGTGGCGTCGATGACGCAGGTGAACGGGCGACCGGCGGTGCGCGTCGACTTCGACGGCGCGCTCGGCGCGGCGATCGACCTCGTGGTCGAGAACGGTCGGATCACGCGGATCCTGTCGATCGTCAACCCCGCGAAGCTCGCGCGGCTGGAGACGGCGGTGCCGCTCGCGCGCTGAGCGGTGATGCGGAGTCCGGGCTGTCGCCGCCAGGGGGACCAGCACGAACGACGAGTGGGCCCGCGAGCGCTGCGCGCCGCGGGCCCACCCGTGTCTGCGGTCAGGGCAGGACGTTGCGGTCGGCCGCGGCCGCCTCGCTCACCTTCGTCGCGTCGGCGTGCGCCTTGCCGGCGTTGCCGAGGGCGACCATGGAGCCCGTGCGCGTGAACTCGTCGTCGACTTCGTCGTTCCGCTTGTAGGTCGCGAGGCTCACCACGACGGCCACGAGCAGGTTGAGGAAGAAGCCCGGCACGATCTCGTACAGCGTGAAGAACTCGATGCCCGTGCCCTTCTCGATGGCGTCCCAGATGAACACCGTCGCCGCGCCGACGATCATGCCGGCGAGCGCGCCCCAGTTCGTGAGCTTGCGCCAGTAGAGGCTCAGCACCACGATCGGGCCGAACGCCGCGCCGAAGCCCGCCCACGCGAAGCCGACGAGGCCGAGGATCGTGTCGTTCGGCGTGATCGCGAGCACCATCGCGATCAGCGCGACGGCAAGCACGCAGGTGCGGCCGAGGATGACGAGCACCTTCTGCGACGGCTGCTGCTTGGCGAAGACCTGGAAGAGGTCCTCGACGAGCGCGGACGAGCAGACGATGAGCTGGCTCGAGAGCGTCGACATGATCGCCGCCAGCACGGCCGCGAGCACGAGACCCGCGAGGAAGGGATGCAGCAGTGCCTGCGTCATGATCAGCACGACCGTCTCGGGGTTCTCGAGCGGGATGCCCTGCTGCTGCACGAAGGCGATGCCGATGAATCCGGCGACGACGGCGCCCACGAGCGAGATGACCATCCAGCTGATGCCGATGTTGCGGCCCGCCTTCGCGTCGTGCACCGTCTTGAGCGCCATGAAGCGCACGATGATGTGCGGCTGGCCGACGTAGCCGAGGCCCCACGCGAGCGCGGAGATGATGCCGAGCCAGACCATGCCGTTCATGTCGGCCGGGAACAGGCCGGTCAGCTGCGCGCCCGAGGCCGCGATGCCCTCCTGCACGCCCTCCAGGCCGCCGACGGTGAAGAACGCGATGATCGGGACCGCGATGAGCGCGAAGAACATCATCATGCCCTGCACGACGTCGGTGAGCGATGCGCCGAGGAAGCCGCCGAACAGCGTGTACGACAGGGTCACGCCGCTCACGAGCAGCATGCCCCAGATGTACTCGACGCCGTAGGTCGACTGGAAGAAGACGCCGCCCGCGACCATGCCGGACGAGACGTAGAACGTGAAGAACACGAGGATGATGGCGCCCGAGACGACGCGGAGCACGCGCGTGCGGTCACGCAGCCGGTTCTCGAAGAAGCTCGGGATCGTGATCGAGTTGCGCGAGACCTCGGTGTACGCGCGCAGGCGCGGTGCGACGAACTGCCAGTTGAGGAACGCGCCGATGGTGAGGCCGATCGCGATCCACGCCTCGATGAGGCCCGACGCGTAGATCGCGCCCGGCAGGCCCAGCATGAGCCAGCCGGACATGTCCGAAGCACCGGCGGAGAGCGCCGCGGTGAACGGGTTGAGGTCGCGGCCCGCGAGCATGTAGTCCTCGTGGCTCTTGGTCTTCCGCGCCGCGTAGACCCCGATCGCGATCATGGCCGCGAAGTAGATCCCGATCGCGAGCAGCTGGAATGTGATGTCCGACATCGTCGTCTCCCCAGTTCGGTTGTGTAACAGCGTACTCACATGCAAAACACAGCGTCGAATGCAAGAGCGCGAGTCGGCCGATCGGGCGCGCCGCCCGGCCGGTCAAGGAGCGTACATGCCGCGCGGCGCGACCGGCGAACCGGGGGACAGCCGGGGAGCGCGACGCCGCGAGCTCATGCCGAGACGGCGGGGGCCGGCAGCCTGCGAGCTGCCGGCCCCCGCTCGTGCCGCGCGCAGTCGCGTCAGTCGTGCGACGAGTCGACGGCGGCGCCCGCGTCGTCGAGCACGAACGTGACCTCGAGCGTCACCTGCCACGACGTGATGGCCCCGTCGCGGATGTTGACGACGTGCTCCTTGACCCACGCGCCCTCGATGCCGCGCAGCGTCTCGTTGGCGCGCGAGATGCCCTGCCGGATGGCGTCCTCGAAGCTCTGCTCGGAGCGGGAGGTCAGGGTCGTGATGCGTGCGATGGATGCCATGGGCTTCCTCCTCGGCTTGCGATGCGGGGAATCTCCTCGCAGCGCAAGCCAAGCGCGGAAGCAGGCGGTTGTGAAGCCCCGAGGTCAGCGCGGATCGCGGTCGCACACAGCGATGAGCTGCTGCGTCGTCAGCTCGGAGAGCTCGCGCCCTGCAGCGCGAGGTACTGGTGCACGAACGCGATCGCCATGCCGCCCTCGCCGACGCCGGCCGCCACGCGCTTGACCGAGCCGGATCGGACGTCGCCGATCGCGAAGATGCCGGGCGCGCTCGTCTCCAGCGCGAACGGTCTGCGCTCGAGTCGCCAGGTCGGTGCGGCTGCGGCGTCCGGGCCGGTGACGACGAAGCCGTGCGGATCGCGCGCGATCCCGTCGGGCAGCCAGCCGGTGGCGGCGTCGGCGCCGATCATGACGAACAGGACGCCGCACGCGCGGCGGCTGGTGGCGCCGGTGGCGCGGTCGAGCACGTCGATCGCCTCGAGCCCGTGCGCGCCGTCCGCGCCGACGACCTCGCTGCGGGTGTCGACCCGGATGCCGTCGTTGGCCGCGAGCTGGTCGATGAGGTAGCGCGACATGCTCGCCTCGAGCGACGCCGCGCGCACGATGAGCGTGACAGAGCGCGCGTGTCGCGAGAAGAACAGCGCCGCCTGGCCGGCGGAGTTGTCCGCGCCGACGATGCAGACGTCTGCGCCGCGCGCCAGGGTCGCGTCGCTGCGCGCGGCGCCGTAGTGCACGCCGTTGCCGATGCGGCGCTCGATCGAGGGCACCGGCAGCTTGCGCCACGCGACGCCGGTCGCCAGGAGCACCGCGGACGCGGTCAGCACGTCGCCGCCGTCGAGCCGCAGCGCGTGCCGCGCCGCATCGACCGCCTCGACCGTGCGCGTCACGACGATCTCGGCGCCGAGCCGCTTCGCCTGCTTGAGAGCGCGGCTGGCCAGGTCGTCGCCGGAGATGCCGAAGGGGAAGCCCGTGTAGTTCTCGATGCGGGTGGAGGTGCCCGCCTGGCCGCCCGGCGCGAGCGACTCGATCACGACCGTGCGCAGCCCCTCGGCGGCCGCGTTCACGGCGGCGGTCATGCCTGCGGGTCCGCCGCCGACGATGACGACGTCGTAGTCGGAGCGCTCGGGCACGACGGTGAGCCCCGCGGCCGCGGCGACCTCCCAAGTACTCGCCGGCGCTGAGCCGGATGTCCTCGACGGCGCGCGTCAGGTAGGCGAGGGCGTCCTGCGGCAGCGAGGTGAAGATCTTGATGCCGCGGAGCTCCTCGACGGTGATCACGGCATCGGCGCGGCGCGGCGCGCCATCGACCTCGAGAGGGAGCGCGCGGCGCACTACGGCATGCGCCGACGGTAGCGGCAGCGCTGTCGGGGCGTCAACGGAGCGGTCAAGCGCTCGAGCGCCGCCGCCACGACCCCTCCGTCACACGACCTCCGGCTCGCCGAGCGACAGCATCAGCCGGTTCGCCCAGTTGAAGAAGGCCGCGCCGCTGAGCTGGTCGACGATGCCCGCGTCGTCGATGCCGGCAGCCCGGAGGCGCCCGACGTGCTCCGCACCGAACGCCGGCGGTGTCGCGGTGAGCGCGGCCGACGCATCCACGATCGCATCCCATCGCTCGTCGATGCGCGCGTCGACGCCCTCGTCGAGCAGGCGCTGCACGTCGTCGACGCGGCCGGAGAGGCGCGATGCGGCACGTGCGTGCACCGAGGCGCAGAAGACGCAGCCATTCACGCGCGACGTCGCCGTCGCCGCGAGCTCGCGCTCCCAGCGGGGCGTGCCGCCCTGCTCGTT
>DASSWM010000066.1:0-2332 GCA_035704865.1 Agrococcus sp. | reverse complement strand
GTCGCGATCGTGGCGCTCATCGGCGCCGTGCTCGGCGGGCTCGCGGGCATGCGATTCCACCGCAGGGTGGACCGCGCGGGATTCGAGGTCGAGGCGACCCAGCCGCGGTAGCGACTGCGGCTGGGCGCGCTGTCCGCGGCGAGTTCGGCAACTCTTCGGGCGAGGTTGAGCGACCAGCCGCGTGCCTCCGCCTAGGCTCGGAGGATGGTCCAGGCGGTCACGGCCCGCGACGCAGTGCAGGGCAGCACGCGCACACGTGCGCCGCTCCTGCGCGCTCGCGCGCTCACCGCCGGCCGCGCGGCCGTCGCGGCGCTCATCCTCGCGGCGATCGCCGGCCAGCTCACCACGAGCCTGCACTTCTGGGGCGAGCAGGGCTATGGCGACGTGCCCCGCAACGTCGCCAACTACCTCTCCTTCTTCACGGTCGAGTCGAACATCCTCGCGATGCTCGCGCTCGGCATCCTCGTCGCCGCGCACCTCGGCGGGCCGCGCGTCGGGCGCCGCTTCGACGTGCTGCTGCTGTGCGCGACGAGCTACATGGTCGTGACGGCCGTCGTCTACAACACGTCGATGCGCGGCGTCGAGCTGCCGCAGGGCGCGACGCTCGGCTGGTCGAACGAGGTGCTGCACCTCATCGCGCCGCTCTGGATGCTGCTCGACTGGTTCGCGAGCACGCGCGAGCGCGCGGTGCACTGGCGCGACCTCGGCACCGTCATCCTCTTCCCGCTCGTCTGGCTCGGCTACACCTTCCTGCGCGCCCCGAAGACCACCGTCGAGGCCGGCGAGACCCCCTACTGGTACCCGATGCTCGACCCCGCGAGCTACGACAGCGGCGTGCTCGGCGTCGTCGGCAGCTGCCTCTGCGTCGCGGCGGCGCTGCTCATCACGGCGGCCGTGCACGTCGCCTTCGTCCGCTGGCAGCAGCGCGCCCGTCGCTAGGGTTGGCCGCGTGAGCGACCTCCACACCACGACCCTCGGCGAGGCCGGCCCGCCAGTCGTGTTCTGCCACGGCCTCTTCGGCCAGGGCCGCAACTGGACGCAGATCGGCAAGGCCCTCGCGAGCGAGCACCGCGTGACGCTCGTCGACATGCCCAACCACGGGCAGTCCGCGTGGACGGAGCGGCTCGACTACGTCGAGATGGCGGATGCGGTGGCCGGCATCATCGACGAGCCCGCCGCGCTCGTGGGCCACTCGATGGGCGGCAAGGCGGCGATGCTCGCGGCCCTGCGCCACCCCGAGAAGGTCGAGCGGCTCGTCGTCGTCGACGTGTCGCCCGTGCAGTACCGGTCGGCCGACGAGTTCCGCGGCTTCATCGACGGCATGCTCGCGATCGACCTCGATGCGATCGCCTCGCGCGGCGAGGCGGATGCCGCGCTCGCCGATGCGGTGCCCGACCCGGGCGTGCGCGGCTTCCTGCTGCAGAGCCTGCGGCGAGAGGCCGACGGCTGGCGCTGGCTGCCCAACCTCGAGGTGCTGCGCCGCGACCTCGACGTGCTGCGCGGCTTCCCCGAGACCGACGCAGTCTACGAGGGGCCGGTGCTCTGGATCGGCGGCGCGGACTCCGGCTACGTGCGCGACGAGTTCCGCGACGCGATGGAGGCGCGCTTCCCGAACGTGCGCCGCGTCACCGTCAAGGGCGCGGGCCACTGGGTGCACTCTGAGCAGCCCGCGGTCGTGACCGGCCTGCTCGAGCGCTTCCTCGACGACGCCGGCTGACGAGCGGCCTCGCTGCTCTCGGGTCGGCTCGGCAGACCGAGCGGCGGCTGCGCGCCCCGGCCGTCGAGCGAGGCGACGGCTGACGCCTGCCGCGACGGCGAGCGCGCCCGCGATCCGGCAGAATCGAACCCATGCCTGACGCCGACGAGCCCCGCGCGCGCGTCGTGCTCATCGGAGGCGCGTCGGGCTCTGGCAAGTCGCGCATCGCCGAGCGCTCGGGCCTCCCGGTGCTGCGGCTCGACGACTTCTACCGCGAGCACGACGACCCCGCGCTCCCCCGGCTCGCGTCGGGCGAGGTCGACTGGGATCACCCGGGCTCGTGGCACCTCGACCGGGCGGTCGACGCGCTCGAGGAGCTCGCCCGCACCGGCCGCACGACCGTGCCGGTCTACGACATCTCGCGCAGCGCATCCGTCGGCAGCCGCGAGATCACGCTCGACGACGAGCGCCTGTTCGTGGCGGAGGGCATCTTCGTCGCCGAGGTGATCGCCGAGGCGCGCCGCCGCGGCATCCTCGCCGACGCCATCTGCGTGCACCGCTCGCGCTGGGTGACGATGGGCCTGCGCTTCGCCCGTGACCTGCGCGAGCACCGCAAGTCGCCCGCGTTCCTCGTCA
>DASSWM010000065.1:0-2984 GCA_035704865.1 Agrococcus sp. | reverse complement strand
CCGCATCCCTGCGCGGAATTATTGGGAACACGCGGCTCTGCATGGCAAATCCTCAGCGATTGTGGCGTGAAGTGGAGTAGTGTGGAGGAAGTCGGCGGACGCTGGCGGATCTCGCAGGCCGGACGAGAGGGGGCGATGTGTTCCTCGGCACCCATACGCCCAAGCTCGACGACAAGGGCCGCGTGATCCTCCCCGCCAAGTTCCGGCAGGAGCTCGAGGGCGGCCTCGTCCTCACCCGCGGCCAGGAGCGCTGCATCTACGTCTTTTCGATGCGCGAGTTCGAGCGCGTCCACGAGCAGATCCGGCAGGCGCCGCTCACCTCGGCCGGTGCGCGCGACTTCCTGCGGCTCTTCCTCTCGGGCGCCTCGAGCGAGCAGGCCGACAGCCAGCACCGCGTGACCATCCCGGCCAACCTGCGCGACTACGCCGGGCTCGGCCGCGAGCTCACGGTCATCGGTGCGGGCTCCCGCGCCGAGATCTGGGACACCGACGCCTGGAACGAGTACTACGCGGCCAAGGAGGCCGACTTCGCGAGCACCACGGAGGAGGTGATCCCCGGCATCTTCTGACCCGACCCGTGACTCCCAGCTGTCCGCCGCGCCGCACCTTCCCCGGCGTCGCGTCGAACGGATGGGGATCAGGGGCCGGGACGGGAACGGGAACGACATGGACGCATCCGATCTCCACACCCCGGTCATGCTCGAGCGCACGCTCGCGCTGCTCGCCCCCGCAATCGACGCCGCGGTCGCCGCCGGTCGCACGCCCGTCGTCGTCGACGGCACGCTCGGCATGGGCGGCCACACCGAGGCCATGCTCGCGGCGCACCCGACGCTCGTCGTCGCCGGCATCGACCGCGACCCCGACGCGATCCGGCTCGCAGGGCAGCGGCTCGCGCGCTTCGGCGAGCGCTTCCGCCCCGTCGCGACCACCTACGACCGCATCGACCTGGCGCTCGAGGCGGCAGGCAGCGAGGCTGCCGACGGCATCCTGCTCGATCTCGGCGTCTCGAGCCTGCAGCTCGACGCCGCCGACCGCGGCTTCGCCTACGCGAAGGACGCGCCGCTCGACATGCGCATGGGGCAGGAGGGCGAGGTGACGGCCGCCACGATCCTCGCCGAGCGCAGCGACCGCGAGCTCTCGCGCCTGTTCAAGGTCTACGGCGACGAGAAGCTCGCCGACCGCTATGCCCGCGCGATCGTGGCGGCGCGCGCCGAGGCGCCCATCGAGACCTCGGCGCAGCTCGTCGACATCCTGCAGGCCGCGACGCCGCGCGCGGTCGCCAACCAGGGGCACCCGGCCAAGCGCGTCTTCCAGGCGCTGCGCATCGAGGTCAACCAGGAGCTCGCGATCCTCGAGCGCACGATGCCCGCCGCGATCGACGCGCTCGCGCTCGGCGGGCGGCTCGTCGTGCTCGCCTACCAGTCGCTCGAGGACCGCATCGTCAAGCGCGCGCTGCAGGCGGCCGCCGCCTCGACGGCGCCGCGCGACCTGCCGGTCGAGCTGCCCGAGCACGCGCCGCACCTGCGGCTGCTCGTGCGCGGCGCCGAGCTCGCCGACGAGGCCGAGCGGGCCGCCAACCCGCGCTCCGCGCCCGTGCGGCTCCGTGCCGCGGAGCGCATCCGCGAGGCGGACCCGCGGCAGCGCAGCCCCGAGCAGCGCGGTGCCGAGCAGCGCACCGCCGAGCAGCGCACCACCGATCAGCAGAGCAGCACCCGTCAGCACCGTGGCCGAGCACCTCTGGGGGAGCAGTCATGACCAACGCCGCCATCGCCCACCTGCACACCCAGCCGCAGCACGAGCCGAGTCACGATCAGAGTCCCGACCGCCACCTGCGGGCGCTGCCCGCGCCCAGCGTGCGCCGCGCGCCGCGCCTCGTGCACGGCGTGCTCGCCCTCGCGGGCCTCGCCGGCATCGTCGCCGCGCAGCTCGGCCTGTCGGTCGTCATCAGCGAGGGCGCCTACACGCTCAGCGCGCTCGGCACGGCGTCGAGCGAGCTCGCGCGCACCGAGCAGACGCTCGCCGAGGACGTCGCGGTGCTCTCCTCGCCCCAGCACGTCGCCGTCGCGGCGGACGAGCTCGGCATGCTCGCGGGCCAGCCCTCGCAGTTCCTGACGCTCTCGGGCGCGGCCACCGCCGGCGGCCCCGACGCCCTGCACATGCAGGTGCCGGCGCTCGACCGCTTCGGCATGTACGTGCCCAACGCGCTGCTCGCCGAGCAGCCGGCCGCCGCGGCGGTCGTGCAGGAGGTGCGCGAGGAGGCGATCGAGCCCTACCCGGGCATGCTGCTGCCGGCCGGCGAGAGCGCGGCCGCCGGTGCCGCCGCAAGCGCTGCCGGCGAGGATGCCGCAGGCGCGGACGCCTCGACGGCAGAGCAGCCCGACCAGCCCGAGCCGGGCACGCTGCTGCCGGCGACTGCGGCCGAGTGAGGGCGTGGCGGCACGGCCCACCGGCCCGCCGCCGCTAGCGTGCACACGACCTGAGACAGCAACGAACCGGAGGTGATCGTGGCGGCCAAGCGCAAGAGGTCCCGCACAGGCGTGCGGACCATGATCGTCGCGGTGCTGACCTTCGCGCTCCTGGCGACGTTCGTCGTGCGCCTCGCCGACATCCAGCTCGTGCGCGCCGAGGCGCTCAACGCGGAGGCGGATGGGCGACGTGGCGTCGCGCAGACGCTCTTCGGCACGCGCGGCCAGATCGTCGACTCCGCCGGCACCGTGCTCGCCGAGAGCGTCGACCGCTGGGACCTCACCATCTCGCCGCAGTACGCGCTCGACCCCGAGCCGAACGAGGACGGCGAGATCGAGGGCCTCACGGTCGCGGACGCGCTCATGCAGATCGCCGCGATCACGGGCGACGACCCGCGCGACCTGCAGACGATGATCTACGCCGAGCTCGAGCGCGATCCGAACTCCGACTACCTGATGCTCTCGAGCGGGCTCGACGCCCGGCAGTACGAGGCGGTGCGCGAGCTGGGCATCTCGTGG
>DASSWM010000064.1:0-6022 GCA_035704865.1 Agrococcus sp. | reverse complement strand
GTGCCGAGCCCCGCGTCCCACGCGGCCCACAGCACCTGCTCGATCGCCTGCGCGCGCAGCGTCGCGTCGGCGACGATGCCCTCGCGCACGCCCGTGCGGCCGACCTCGAACTGCGGCTTGATGAGCACGACCCAGTCGGCGTCCGGGGCCGCGACGCCGACGAGCGGCGGGAGCGCGAGCGTGAGCGAGATGAACGACAGGTCGGCCGTGACGATCGAGGGCGCGGGCGTGAGCGAGCCGGGCGCGAGATCGCGCACGTTCTGCCCCTCCACGAGGGTGATCGGATGCGCGTCGACGTCGAGCTGGAACTGGCCGTGGCCGACGTCGAGCGCGGTCACGTGCGCGGCGCCGCGCGCGAGCAGCACCTGCGTGAAGCCGCCCGTGGAGGCGCCCGCGTCGAGCGCGACGCGGCCGGCCGGGTCGACACCGAACGCGTCGAGCGCCGCGATGAGCTTGTGCGCCGCGCGCGAGACCCAGGCGTCGCCGCCCGCGATCGCGAGCGCGGCCCCCGGCGCGACCTTGAGGCTGGCTTTGACGACGCTGCGCCCGTCGACCGTCACGATGCCGGCCGCGATCCGCTGCTGCGCCTGGCTGCGGCTGCGCACGAGCCCGCGCTCGACGAGCGCCTGGTCGAGCCGCACGGCGGCGCCGCCGCCCTCGGATGCGGCCCCGACAGGGCCGCCCGTCGGCTGCAGGCCTGCCCCGGCCGCCTCAGCCACGCGGGTCAGCCACGGACGGCGCCGAGCTCGGACTGCAGCCGGTCGTGGATGCGCGCGAGCTGCTCGGCGCGCTCCTCGAGCGGCTGCTGCTCGAGGAGCTCGAGCTCGTCGACGAGCCCGTCGGTCATGCCTGCGCCGTCGTCGAAGGCGCCGTCATCGATCGCTTCGGTCATGCCGACGAGGCTAGCGAATCGATCGCCGCCAGCTCGTCGGCGCGCGAGAGCCTGTTGGCAGCGGGCCGGTCGAGCCCGAGCGCCCGCTCGTGGGCGAGCACGGCCTCGAGCGTCTCGCGCAGCGAGCGGTGGGTGCCGCCAGCGGCGCGATAGCGGGCGCTCGAGCGCTGCGCGTGCGAGGCGAGCGCGGCCGGCAGCGTGAGCGGCAGCGCGCGCGGGCCGGCCCACGTGCCGATCTCCGCAGCCTCGAGCTGCGCGTCGCTCGCGTGCACGAGCTCGCCCGTGAAGCCGGCGACCTCGCTCGCGAGCGCGATGTGGCCGTGCAGCGTGCTGTCCGCGCCCACGGCGTTGATCACGTCGTCGCGCTGCGGCGCCAGCTCCACGAGGAACTCCGCGAGGTCCCGCACGTCGATCGCCTGCGTCGGCTGGGCGCGCGCCGGCACGAGCACGGTGCCGTCTCCCGCGAGCGCGAGCCGCGCGACCCAGTAGCCGAAGCGGCCGCTCTCGTCGCCGGGGCCGCCGATGAGCCCGGGCCGCACGATCGCGAGCCGCCGCCACAGCCGCTCGCGGGCGACGCGCTCGATCCAGGCCTTCGCCCCGCCGTAGTCCTCCCCCGTCGCGTCCTCGGGCACGAGCTCGTCCTGCTCGTCCGCGCCGACCGGAGCGCCCTCGAGCCGCTGCGCCGATACCGACGAGACGAACGTCCAGTGGGCGGCGCGGTCGGCGAGCGCGTCGAGCGCGCCCGAGGCGTGCGCAGGGTTCCACGTCACCTCGACCACTTCGTCCCAATCGCCCGCCAGCTCGTCGTAGGCGCCGTCCTCATCGCGGTGGGCGACGACGAGCCGCGCGCCCTCCGGGGCCGCGCCGCCCTCGCCGCGCGCGAGGCACGTCACCTCGGCACCGCGGTCGAGGTGCCCCTGTGCGACGGCGCGGCCCAGCCAGCGCGTGCCGCCCAGCACGAGCACTCGGGCCGGCCCCTGCATCTCTTCCATGGCGCAAGCAGACCACAGAAGGACGGTCGCGGCACCCCTGTTCGCCGCCCGCACAGCGACCGCCGCGCCCACGGCGGCCGCACGCGACGCCCACCGCGCCCGCACGCGACCCCACCACGGCCGCACGCGACGCCCAGCGCCCGCGCGAGCGCCCCCGCCAGCGCCCATGCCCACGCCCCGCTAGCCTCGCAGCCGTGCCGCTAGCCTCGCAGCCGTGCCGCTCTCCCCGCCGTCCGACCTCTCGGGCCCGCCACCGGCCGGCACCCCCGTGCCTGCCGCCATCGCACGGATCGCGGCGCACGATCCCGTCGAGCTCGTCTGGCGCAACGAGGTGGGCGGCATCGCCGCCCGCATCGATCGGCCCGACGGCTCGGTCTTCGTCAAGTGGAGCCCCGCCGGCACGAGCGAGTCGCTCTCGGCAGAGGCAGAGCGGATGCGCTGGCTCGCGCAGGCGGGCTCGGTGCCGGTCCCCCGGGTGCTCGCGCTGACCGCCGAGCCGGCGGGCGAGACGCTCGTGACCGCCGCGATCGACGGGGCATCGATCGTCTCTGCCGAGGGCCTCCGCGATCCGGAGAGCGCGGCGGCCGCGCTCGGCGAGGGGCTGCGTCGCCTGCACGCCCTGCCGACCGCCTCCTGCCCCTTCCCCGCTCCCGACTGGACCGCATCCGCAGTGCTCGCCCACCCGATCGACGACCCGGTCGTGTGCCACGGCGACCCGTGCGCGCCGAACACGCTCATGCGCGACGGCCGCTTCGCGGCGCTCGTCGACCTCGCCCGCGTGGGCGTGGGCGATCGCTGGTCGGATCTCGCGATCGCCTCGTGGTCGCTCGAGTGGAACGGGCTGGGCGACGCCGAGCCGGCGTTCTGGCGCGCCTACGGCATCGCGCCCGACGCCGCCCGCATCGCGTCGTGGCGCGCGCTGTGGTAGACGCCAGACCGATCGTCGCCGGCGATGCCCGCCCGCGCGGCGGCTCCGTCAGAGAGCGCTCAGGCGTCGCTGTCGACCAGGCCTTCGCCGACGGATTCGGCGGAGGTGCTGAAGCCCGCGAAGCGGATGGGAGGCGTCCCCGTCTCGTACGCCGAGAAGTAGAGCGGCTTCTCCGTCTGCAGCATGCGGTACACCTCGTCGAACTTGTGCGCCGCCAGCTTGATCTGGTGGAACGCGCTGCCGATGGAGACGAAGTCGTCGGGCGGCGACGCCGGGAAGCGCACCGAGACGGTGTCGCCATCGGACAGCTCCAACCGGATGCTCCGGTCGTGGTCCAGGGTGCTGGAGGCGAACACGTCCACCTCGTACGAGGTGATCTCCTTGTTCCAGACGAACGGCATCCGCATCTTCTCTCGCTCCGGCACCCGCCGGGATGTCTCGTCCGTGGAGTCCTCGGCTCGGACTCCCCGCCGACTCGACGCCGAGTGCGCTGACGCCCGGTCGAGCGGCCGGGGCGTGGCCGCACACTACCGCCGCGCGACGGGTGCGACAAGGCCTCGCCCCTCACACCGCCGCGGCCCGCGCCTTCGAGGCGGCACCGCGCCGGCGCTCATGGCGCGTGATGCCGATGTCGGTACCCGCCGGAGCGTTCCGCGGTCGCCTAGAGCGCGAGCAGCTCGTCGGCGACGCGCAGCCCGAGCACCGGCCGGTCCGCGCTCCACACGGCCGCGCATGCTGCCCGGATCGTGTCGACGTCCTGCTCGCCGGCGCGCACGAGCGTGATGTCGATGCCGCTGCGCCGCACCGCGGCCTTGCCGACCTCGAAGTAGGTGTCGCCGGTGGAGGTCTCGAGCGTCTCGCGCAGCGGCAGGATGGGCTCCGTCAGCCCGCGCAGGTCGGTGATGATGTGATCGGGGCGCATCGACTCGTCGGCGCCGATGAGGCTCGCGCCGCGGTCGATGCCCGTGAGCACCATGATCGAGCGGATGCCTGCGCGGCGCGCGCCGAGGATGTCGGTGTCGAGCCGGTCGCCGACCATCGCGGGCTCGGCCGCGGCGAAGCGCTCGGTCGCGACGTCGTACATGTGCCGCTCGGGCTTGCCCGCGAAGTCGGCCAGCCTGCCGACCGCGGTGTGGACCGCCGAGACGAGCGTGCCGTTGCCGGGCGCGATGCCGCCGGCGACCGGGATCGTCCAGTCGCCGTTGGTCGCCACCCACGGGATGCCGGTGTGCAGCGCGAACGCGGCCTCGGCGAGGTCCTGCCACCCGACCGACGGGTGGAAGCCCTGCACCACGGCCTTCGGCTGCTCGGCGGCGGTGCGCACGACCTGCCAGCCGCGCGCCTCGACCTCGACGACGATGCCGGCGCCGCCCACGACGAGCACCGGGTCGCCGGGCTCGAGGTGTGCCGCGAGCAGCCGCATCGCGGCCTGCGGGCTCGTCACGACGTCGTCGGCCTGCACGTCGAGGCCGAAGGACGAGAGGTGCTCCGCCACCTCCGCATCCGTGCGCGACGCGTTGTTCGTCAGGTAGACCGCCCGCACGTCGGTCGAGCGGATGCTGTCGACCGCGTGCGGGATGGCGTGCGGGCCCTTGTAGACCACGCCGTCGAGGTCGAAGTACAGGCAGTCGACGCCGTCGATCGGGGTGGGCTGCTTCGGCGAGGGCTTGCGGAACAGCCCCATCAGCGCGCGTCTCCGTCGCGCTGGGCCTCCCCCGCGCCATCCTCCCCCGCGCCATCCTCGCCCGGCTGCTCGATGAGCTCGTCGCCGAACAACGCGTCCCCGAAGAGCGCATCGCCGTGCGGCGCGGGCTCGTCCGACGGCGCTGCCGGGGCCTCGTCCGATGCCGCCGGCGTCGCATCCGGCACGTCCTGCGTCTCGACCACGATCTCGTCGGCCGCAGCGGCGTGAGTCGCCGCAGCAGCGGGCACATCGTCCGTCGCGATCACGGCGGGATCGGCGTCCGCGGGGGCCGCCGTCTCGACGTCGGGCACGTCACCGCTGTCGACAACGTCCTGCGCAGCATCCGACTCGGTGTCCGCATCGCTGATCGCGTTGCTCGCCGGCACGTCCTCGTGACCGACCACGGGCTGCTCCCCCGTCGGTTCGACCGCGTCGGCCGTCTCCGGCACGTCCTCGCGCTCCACGACGGATCCGGCCGAGCCCTCGAGCTCGACGCCATCCTCCGGCAGCTCGTGCTCGGTCTCGAGCCGCTCGGTCGTGATCCCGATCGACTCGAGCTCTCCCGGTGCCATCGCGGCTTCGAGCGCGTCGACCGCGCGGTCGGCGAGCGCGAACCACTCGGCGGCCTCGTCGTCGCGGCCGAGCTCCTCGAGCACGCCGGCGAAGCTCGCGAAGAGCGCCGGACTGTACTCGAACGCCTTGTCCTTGCGCAGCTCGGGGATGCGCAGCTCCTCGAGCGCCTCATCCTTCTGCCCCAGATCGAGGCGTGCGCCCGACTTGACGATGGCGAGCTCGACCCGCACCGCCGTGTCCAGGGTGGATGCGTCCACGGACCGGGCGAGCTCGAGCGCCTTCTCGGGGCGCCCGAGTCCGCGCTCGCAGTCGGCCATGAGCGGAAGCTGGTCGTCTCGGCCCGTGATGCGGCGGTAGGTGCGCAGCTCACGCAGCGCGAGCGCGAAGTCGCCGAGCTGGTACGCCGTGATCGCGAGCGTCTCGCGCACGACGCCGATGCGGCCGGCGCGACGCGCGGCCGTGAGCGCGTGCTGGTGCGCGAGCTCGGGGTTGTCGTCGATGAGCTGCGACGCCATCGCCATGTGCTTGGCGACGTACTCGGCGTTGTCCTTCGTCAGCGTCTTCAGCTGCGCGCGGGCGCCGATGTCCAGATCCTCCGCGACGAGGCCGTCGGGCAGCGCGGGCGGCACGAAGTCGTCCTCGCGTACCTGCTTGAAGCTCTCGCCGGAGCCGTCGCCGCGGTGCTCGTAGTCGCGGCCGGGACGCGCGGCGTCTCGCTGAGGGCCCTGGTTGCGCTCGCGCTGGTCGTCGCGGCGACGCTGGTCGCCGCGGCCGTAGCCCTGAGCATCGCGCTGCGGGCGACCGCCGCGGTCGTCGAAGCGGCGCTCGCCGTCGCGCTGCGGCTTGCGGTCGCCGAAGCGACGGTCGCCATCACGCTGCGGCTTGCGGTCGCGGTCGCCGAACGGACGCTCACCGTCACGCTGCGGACGACGGTCACCATCGCGCTGCGGACG